>JADGRT010000069.1 GCA_017880715.1 Verrucomicrobiia bacterium
CCGAAGGCTGGTGAAAAGTTCCAGCAGCGTGAAGGCCGCGTTCCGGTGACGGCCTTGAGCTCGAGTCTTCTCGTCCTCGTCCTTCGTCCTTCGTCCCTCGTCCTCGACTCAACATTTGAACTCTTCGAGGACGAGGACGAGAGACGAGGACGAGGACGAATGGCCCAAGGGATGGCAGTTATCGGTCATGGGATCAACAGATGCGTGGCAATTGTTCGCCGCTCAACCGGTCGATTACGCGACTGGTGCCCACGAGGCTTTTCAGGGAAACCAGACCGGTGCGGTCGTCGGTCACCCGGCCCACCAGACTGGCACCCTCACCGAGCGGATGGGCGCGCATGATTTGCAGCGCGCGGTCGGCGTCGGCGGGCGCCACAATGGCCAGAAAACGCCCTTCGTTGGCGACGTAAAGCGGATCGAGGCCGAGCATTTCGCAGGCCCCGCGCACGGCTTCGCGCACCGGGATGTTTCGTTCCTCAAGCTGGATGCTGCAGCCGGAGGCTTCCGCGATTTCCACGATCGCGCTGGCTAGGCCGCCACGGGTCAAATCGCGCAGACAATGAATCTCAATCCCGGCCTCCAGCAGCGCCATCACTAATCCCGACACGGCAGCGCAGTCGCTCTCGATGGTGGTTTCGAAGGCGAGCCCCTCGCGCACAGCCATGATGGCAACGCCATGACGGCCAATGTCCCCGCTGAGCAGGACCCGATCGCCCGGCTTGACGCTTGCCGGAGCGATGGGACGGTCATATTCGATTATGCCAATGCCAGCCGTATTGATGAATACGCCATCGCCCTTGCCCTTGTCCACGACTTTGGTGTCGCCGGTGACTAGTTGCACGCCGGCCTTTTCGGCGGCGCGCTGCATGGATTGGGCGATTTGCCAGAGCGTTTCCATGGGCAAACCTTCCTCGAGGATGAAGCCCGCGCTCAAGTACCGGGGCCGGGCGCCGCACATGGCCAGATCGTTGACCGTGCCATAGACGGCCAGTTCGCCTATATTACCGCCCGGGAAGAAGAGCGGGCGGATAACGTAAGAATCGGTGGTAAAGGCCAGCCGGGTGTTGCCCAGGGAAAAGACAGCTCCGTCATGACGGGTTTCGAGGAGAGAGTTCTTGAAGGTCGAGAGGAACATCTTCTCGATCAACTGATTCATCAACTTGCCGCCGCCGCCGTGGGCCATCAGCACCTGCGGATAATCGCTGAAAGGGATCGGACAAGACGGCCCGGCGGCTAGGGTTTCGGAGACATCACGCTTCATGGTATTCCCTTATGTCGCCTAATCGGCGTGAACGCAAGCGTCTAAAGTGAGATCAAGATCCAACCACCCCGTAGCGGCGTCTCGGCAGAGCGCCGCCAATTCCTTCGGGAATCTAGCCCGATTACCCGAGATCCACGCCGTTGTGAGACGCCACTGAAGCAAAACCTTGTTTTCTGGTTGCCGCGTTATAGGGTCGTACCGTTTTCAGCAGACGCGACACGCTGTCCGCTGAGCGGCGGATCATGAAGGCTGACGCAACGAAAGAACCCATCCCGAAAAACCCGTGGGTGATCCAGTTTCTGAACCATCTGGCCACCGACCGCGGGGCTTCGGTCTATACCCAGCGGAACTATGCGCAGGCATTGACGGAATTCTGCCGCTGGCACCAGCAGGAGCGCCAGCAGGCGCCGGACTGGGCCGGTTTGGTGCGGGACGATTTTCGGAGTTATTTGCGATACCTGGGACGCATGGCGTTACGGCGGGCAGCCGTGCGGCTGCGGTTTTCGGCCTTGCGTTCGTTCTACAAATACCTGGTGCAGCTCGGTCGCTTGGAGTCTTCGCCCATCAAAAACCTGTCGATGCCCAAGGTGGAGAGGAGATTGCCCAAATTCCTGACGGTGCCGCAGATGCTCGATTTGCTGAAAGCGCCGTTGCGGGAGTTGGAGGCGGGGCCAAAGACCGGTCGGGAGTCGGCGGCGGCCAGCGCCTGTTGGCGGGATGTGGCATGGCTGGAAACCCTTTACTCCTGCGGCTTGCGCATCGGCGAACTGTGCGGTCTGCGGGTCGAGGACCTCGACTGGGCCGAGCAGGTGGTGCGCGTGCGGGGCAAAGGCAAAAAGGAACGCCTGGTGCCGATTGGCGCGCCCGCGCTGGAGGCCATCCGGCATTATTGGAGCCACCTGCCAAGGCCCCCCGCCGGCGCGCTGCCGGTTTTCCTGGTTCACCCGAAAAAAACCGAGCCGATCTATCCGCGCATTGTCCAATTGCGGCTGAAGCGTTATCTCCGGCTGGCGGGATTGGATCCCGGGCTGACGCCGCACAAGTTGCGGCACAGTTATGCCACTCATTTGCTCGATGCCGGGGCGGATTTGCGCAGTGTGCAGGAGTTGCTCGGGCATGCTCATCTGGTCAGCACCCAGGTTTACACGCATTTGACCACCGAACGTTTGAAACAGGCGTACGACCAGGCGCATCCCCGGGCGTACAGGGCAAATTCATGATCACTTTTCCCTTCCAGCGGCCAAATAATTTCCGCAGTATCGTGCCACTCTCTTATGATGAACCTATTCGATTTGACGGGTGAGGTGGCGGTCGTCATTGGCGCGACCGGTGTTTTGGGGGGCGCGGTGGCCGAAGGCCTGGGTCTGGCGGGCGCCCAAGTGGCGGTGGTGGGCCGGAATGCCGAACGCGGCGAGGCCTGCGCCAACCGGATCGCGCAGGCAGGCGGCACCGCCAGATTCTTTGCCGCAGACGCCATCCAGCGCGATAGTCTTCGCGCGGCCCATCGGGATATCGAAAAAGCCCTGGGCACCCCCACGATCCTCGTCAACGCCGCGGGCGGCAACGATCCCAAGGTCACCGTCACGGCCGAACATTCCTTTGAACAGATTGCCCTCGATGACTGGAAGGCCAATTTCGATTTGAACCTGGTCGGCGGCGTTTTGCTGCCATGCCAGGAGTTTGGTCCCGGCATGGTGGCGCGTCGTCGCGGCAGCATCGTTAATTTTGCCAGCGTCTCGGCCCATCTGCCCTTGTCCCGCGTGGTGGCTTACTCGGCCTCCAAAGCGGCCGTGTTGAGCCTGACCCAGTTTCTGGCCCGCGAATGGGCCCGTCAGGGCGTACGGGTCAACTCGCTGACTCCCGGCTTTTTCCCCGCGGAACAAAACCGCCGTTTGCTCTTCAAGGAGGATGGCACCCCGACGCCACGGGCGCAGTCCATTCTTGATCACACGCCCATGGCCCGGTTTGGGGAGGCCCGGGAACTGGTTGGCGCCGCCTTGTTTTTAGCGAGCGTCAAAGCCAGCAGCTTCGTAACGGGCACCGACCTTCGCGTGGACGGCGGCTTCCTGTCGCAAACCATTTGAGCTATGGCCTCCTGCGTGATTTCGAAAACCGCCCCCCCCGGCGCCAGCCTTACTCCCGCGCAGGTGGACGAGGTCGTGACCCATGCCTGCCCGGCATGCGATTACCGCGGCCAGCGGGTGCTGCTGATCATCCCCGACGGCACGCGTACGGCCCCGGTTGGTCTCCTGTTTAAAACGTTGCACCGGCAACTGGCGCCGGCCGTTAAAGCCCTGGACATTCTCGTGGCTTTGGGCACGCACCAGGCGATGAGTGAAGAAGCCATCTGCGAGCGTCTCGAAATCACCGCCACCGAACGGCAGTCCACCTATCGCCAGGTCCATTTCTTCAACCACGCCTGGAATGATCCAGCCGCGTTAAAACAAGTCGGTGTCATTACGGCCAGCGAAATAAAGGAACTATCCGGCGGCCTCTTTTCCATGGATGTGCCGGTGGCGGTAAACAAACTGGTTTTCGGCTACGACCACACCCTCATGGTCGGCCCGGTTTTCCCGCATGAAGTCGTCGGGTTCTCGGGCGGCAATAAGTATCTCTTTCCCGGCATTGGCGGCCCGGAAATCCTCAATTTTTTCCACTGGCTGGGCGCCGTGGTCACCAATTGGAGCATCATCGGCCAGAAATGGACGCCCGTGCGCCGGGTGGTCGATCGCGCCGGCGCGCTGGTGAAAGTGGACAAACGCTGTTTCTGCCTGGTAGTCGATGGAAAGAATCTGGCGGGCCTTTTCGTGGGCAGTCCGGAAGCCGCCTGGGAAGCCGCCAGCGATCTCTCACGCGACCGGCACATCACTTATAAGAACCGTCCGTTCCGCACGATCCTCTCCTGCGCGCCCAAGATGTACGATGATCTGTGGACCGGCGGCAAATGCATGTACAAGCTGGAGCCCGTGCTGGCCGAAGGCGGCGAATTGATCATCTACGCGCCGCACATCTCCGAAATTTCCTTCACCCACGGCACATTGATCGAAGAGGTGGGCTATCATGGCCGCGATTTCTTCCTGAAACAATGGGATAAGTATCGGCACTACCCATGGGGCGTCCTCGCCCATTCGACGCATGTGCATGGACTGGGCGCCTATGAAAACGGCCTCGAGAAAGCCCGCGCCCGGGTGACCCTGGCCACCGCTATCCCGCCGGAAACCTGCCGCAAAATCAATCTGGGCTATCGCGATCCGAAAACCATTCGCATCGAGGATTACGCGAACCGGGAGGCCGAAGGCATTTTACTGGTGCGCCAGGCCGGCGAAATGTTGTACCGGCTGAAATCGGACCGCTCCGCCGCCGCCGAAGCGAGCCGCCGTTGAGTCAACCACAACGGCATTCATCCGCTCCCGAGGCTCAGAGTTCCTGATCCCATGGAAAAGAGTGAGCCGCCCGGTGTGGGCACCGGGCCTAAAAAAACCGGGATTCTTGTAGGCCGGGTTCCCTAACCCGGCGAATGAATCAAGCCGGCAAAGCATCTTGGCAATAAACAATCGGTTCCAGCCCAGCCGCAGAACATCTGGTTTTTGCCGGCGGCAGCGGCGGCCTTCAAAGAAAATCAGGCCCGGACTTCAACCACAGAATTAAGTGTGCCGTGTCGGTTCCAAACGTTCGCGTGGGCCAGCGGGTCGAATATCCAGTGCCCATCGACCCAGAACTTGTATTCATACCGTCCGGGCGCTAAAGCAACGGTCGTTTCCCAATGCCCGCCATCATTTCGTTTCATGGGCGTTGAGTGGGACACCCAGCCATTGAAATCACCGCAGAGTGACACCTGCTTTGCATTAGGTTCCAAAAGAACGAAGTTTACTTTGACGCTCGGGGTTGCTGTCGGTATCGGGGCTTTCTCAGCCACGGCCGGCGTTTCATACCATTGCGCCGGAGGCAACTGCGGGATAGGCTTTGCCGGTTCGACTTTTGTAGTAAGAGGTTCTGGGGGCAAAACTATTGGAGATTTCGGAGCCTCCACGACTGAAGCAACGGATTGCTTTGCCCATCCCGGCCCAATGATGGGAGGCAGGGGCATTGGCGCTAACGGTGTCGGAAGCTTCGGCGGCACCCCTGCCGAGGTGCTTGTCAATTTAGGTGGGGTTGTCGATTCCGAAGGGCTGGGAATACCCTGCGCGGCCATCGTCGGCTTCGGCAACTCCGGCAGAAGGCCAGGTTTGTATCCGACGGGATTGGCTACCGTTAAGGCGGAAGCCAGAGGTTTCGCTGTCTTCTTAACTGTCTTCTTGGGCATTTTCATTTTCTTCCTGTTTCTACTGTTGGGGAGGCACCGCAGATTTCCTATCAGTTCAGACTACTGCTTCAAACGATAGAATTGGTTGCCGGTGCCATTCGTGACCCTCATGATACTCAACGAGTTAGTGGTTTCCGATCCGGCCACATCCTGCCAGTTCGTCGCCGGCAAAACCGGGGAGCTTTGCAGCTTGAAGCCATTCGCCGGCCAGCCAAGGGTGATGATGCCATTCCAACGTTCCAGGGTTAGGGTGGGTGTCACGGCGGTGTCGCTAATGACCAGCGTATTGGTTGCGCTGCCTTGATAGTTCGGGTCATTGACTGTGCCGATGACGGTGTAGCTGCCAACATTGATGGGTGCCTGGGGCGAACCGTCATAAGTGAAGTCGACGGTCAATCCCGCAGGCACGGTTGTCGCTGTCGCGTTTTTGACCGTGCCGTCGTAAGTATGCAACAAGAGGCTCAAGGTCACGGTGGCCTCAGATTTACCGACGTGGTAGAACGTCACTTGCACGCTCCGATTGGCCTGGATGTTGTAAAGCGTGTAGCCGGTGTCGCCGGCCTGCACCACGCTGCCGTCCACCAGCCATTGGTTCACCACGTAGTTGGCGTTCGGACTGGCCGTGAACGCCTGGCTGTCGCCTGCGTTCTTCGTGATGGTGCCGCTCGGACTGATGGTGCCGCCGGTGCCAGCGGACGCCGTGACATACATGGGTACCACCACACTCGTCCCGATCCCTGAGACGGCCAGGGTGTTCACGCCGCTGGTTTGATCGGCGTTGACCGTCACGGTGCCACCATAGCTGGTCGCAACGCTGGGTGAGAATGTAACGGTCACGTTCTGCGAACCGCCTGCCGAAATCGCGCCTGACGACCAGTCGCCGCTAAAACCGCTCGGATAGCTGATGCTGCTGACGGTCAATGTCGAGTTGCCGTTATTGGCAATGTTCAAAGTGCCCTGCGCTGACGTCGCCACCGCCACATTTAAAAACTCCATGTTGCCGCTCAGAGAGATGATGCGGGTGGGTGCGTCGTTGGCCACCCTCACCGCGATTCCACCCAAAATAGGATTCGCACCGGCATTTACTCCGTATCCCACTGCCAGCAGCAGCGATAGAACAACCACTGCCCACCACCCTACGAATTGTTTGCTTTTCATCATTGGACTTTTCATATCGGGAGCTTGCGCGGAGCCATTTTCAGAGTCAAGTGCCGCTTACGGCCGGAAATATTGCATATTACACTCTGCAACACGCCCAATCCATCAAGGAGTTCATGGGCGAGGATGGGCTGGCTTTGGTCATGAAACAGCCGGAGTGGAAATCGAACTTGCGGGCGATGAGAGAAAAGCACCCTCGCACGTTTGCGAATTAAGTCCCGCCTCTTTCCCTGGCTCTCCTCATGGCTTTCGGGCTGTGGGGAGAGCTGGGCGTGGAGGGTGGGTGGTGAGTTCTTTAGCTATGACTGCTGGGAGGACCAAGTGACGCCAACGAGCGCGAGGCCATGCCGTATCCACAAACCCGGGTCAGTTTATCCGCCGCGCGTTGTTCCGGTGTGGTTCATGAAAATCGATTTGAGGAACGATGTCTGTGGTTCACGCATCCTAACGATGAGGCCCGCCACCACCGCGGCTGCCTCCTCCTCCGTGAAACCCTCCACCCCCGGTGTGGAAGTTGCCACCGCCTCCACGATAGCCACCCCAATAGCCAGGGCCTCCCAATCCAACCGAAAAAGAAAACGCCGGGTAGGAATACCCATAGTACGGATAATAGTAAGGATAATAGCCATAATCGACGTATGTCGGCGGCGCCACATATACGGTCGAGGAAGGAACGTAAACCGGCGCACTTTGCACGTACGTTACCGCAGGTTGCACGTAGGGCGGCGCGGGCTGGGGACTAGGCGCAACCGATTGAGCCTCCTGCGGCGCCGCGGCAGCGGTCGGGGCTGGCGGGGCGGTCTGCGCGGTGTTTTCTACCACCTCCTGGCGCTGGCTCAACATGGTGGCAAGCACGCGATCGGACACCCCTTCCCGCCGCAAATAAATGATTTCGGGCACGCTTAGGTTGTAATCCCTGTGAGCGTTCTGGATAAATGCCAAGATGGTATCCTCGCTAATTTTCGCGCGGGCGAGCTTCAATATTTCTGGCGCGCCATTCGATAATTGAACCGGAGCGATCTGGTTGGCGGACGCCGTTTCTGCAACGATGGCCGTGGCGGCGGCGGTGGTGGAATTCTGCGCCGGAGCATCCAAGACCGAACTGACAAATAAAGCCATGCCAGTCATTGGCATCAGCAACCTGGTAAAAAGTTGGATTTTCATAACATCTATCTCTACACCTTAACCATCCGCCCATAATAGCGTGCTGTCAACGTTAAGCGCAGCGATTTCGCAAGGTGGTCTGGATTTGAGCGCGGGCAATTGGTTTTTTAGCCAGGCAACGGTCCTGCGTTCTGATTGCCTGGTTTTGATCCACAGCAGCGCCACCACGGCCACCGGATGGTGATGGTGCGCAATGGGTTAAATGCCAGTGTTAATCCTGCTCCACCTGCGGCTGCAAATAGGCTGCCCGCTGCGCGGGCCGGCTGGGGAAGTGCGTCAAAGTCCAGCGCCCGCGCAGCCCACCACGCCGGTGGAATCCAGCCGCTCATTGACGCCGAGCGGCGGGTGCAGTTTTCGAGGAAAGCTTCCCCTAATTCACGGGGGGATTTACCCCATAGTCAAGGGCCACCGCAGGGCATAGCATAACGCCCACGCACATGAAAAAACTTATGAAAAATAAAATGTTTATCGGAGGAACCATCCTGCTGCTGGCCGCAAAGTCAGCCTTGGGAGCGGGAAACGTGATTAACGATCCGGGTCTGCATTATGAATCGGGCGACACTTACCGATCCAGCGAACTGTCCGTGGACGTGTTCGGGACTGCTTCTCTCGGGAAATACACTCTGGAACATCCTTCCAATGCGAGAGTCCGGCACAATACCCAACTGGGTGCCGGACTGGGGCTCAGTTATTTCATCACCCGCTACCTCGGCATTGGCGCTGACGTTTATTCTGAAAACACCACCGGAGCCTTGGTAGATAGCGCTTCGGCCAATTTGATTCTGCGTCTCCCGCTGGGCAAAAGTGGATTCGCTCCCTACGTCTTTGGCGGTGGCGGTCGCCAGTTCGATATGGCCCAAGCGTGGTTCGGTCAGGTTGGCGGCGGCATGGAATATCGCTTCACCCCGCATGTGGGTGCCTTCGTGGACGTCCGCGGGGTGCTGCCGGACGAAAAAAAATATTATGGCGTCGGCCGACTCGGCGTGCGTTTCGCTTTCTAAAGGGTGTTCCCACGGCTGCGCCGGCGGGAAGTCCGCCGGCGCTTTTTCTTTCCGCAATTTGCGGCCGGCTGGATTAGCCGTCGGGGAGCGCCATCAACCATCCTCGCGGCGGGGTTCTGCCTCAGGGATAAGGAGGGGTGCAGCCATGAAACATAAAGAGGATTCTTTGGTTCATAAAGGTTGCCGGTTTAGGGATACCCTAGCCTTCTGGCATTCGCGCACACGCAGGATCGGGGTCGTCAACGGTCGGTCTTAAGCGATTGACGAATTAACTTGCCGCCCACTGGCAACCGGGCAAAATAAATCCCTGATGGCTCGTAACGAACTAGGTTTGATACTGGCGTCCGTTTCCACTGAGAATCGGGCGGATCAGGATTTTGCATCGAATGAGTATCAGATTGCAGTAGCAAAAAGTCGAATATCCAATTATTAGTACTTCGTAAGTTCTTGATAATAAATAATTTGGGCCCATAGCTCAGCGGTTAGAGCAGGCGACTCATAATCGCTTGGTCGGCGGTTCAAATCCGTCTGGGCCCACCATTAAAGCCGAAGTGGCAGAGCCGTCCCGGCTCTGTTGCATTTGGTTCAGCGGCGAGACGCCGCTGCCACTCGCTGCCATTCTGCCCCTTGTCAATATCGCCAGACCCAGTCGCCCTGCTGTATGTCCCATTGACCGCTTTTACCCAGTCCCACCTGGCCGCCATCGTCCTTGACATTCCATCCCACGGAGTAAAGCAGGTATTGTCCATTGTCCGTTCGGCGGTAATGCAGCGGCTCGCCGCCGATGACATCACGCGGCACGGCTTTCATAAGCCCGGGCGCCAGCGCCTCCAGGGTTTCTGGAAAACTGCCGTTGGTCCGGCGATACCGCTCGAGCGCGCAGGCAATGGCGGCTTGATCCGCGACCGTCTGGGCATTGGCGAACTTACGGTTCGCGTTGACAAAGGCTGGCAATAATATGTTGCAAACCATCCGATGCTCCCGGATCACGGCCCACTTGTTTTCCAATGTTTTTGCGAGACGGTCGGCGTTTTGCTGAATCAGCGGAGGATCGAAACGAGGTGGATGGGTGGTGATTCCGGGCTGAAGAAACTCCGGGAAGCACCGATTGTAGTTCAATTGCTCGCGGTAGAACCAG
>JADGRT010000435.1 GCA_017880715.1 Verrucomicrobiia bacterium
GACGAGGGACGAGGGACGAGGACGAGGACGATTAGGAAAGGGCCATCAGTTACCCCTTGAATGCTCCTCGATCAGCCGCCGCCAGGCCGATGGCCAGGGATATAAATACACCGAGCGGAGCATCAGACTCCGGATTTCCTTTCTCGTCACTTTGATGCGCTGGGTCGCATCCAATACCCGCCTCCGCCGCAGCCGCTCCAGGGTCTTCGCTCCGATCAACAACGGCCAGGCGCACGCCAAACGCACGCGCACCGCGGACCACGGCAGGGCCAGGGTGTACTCCCCTCCAGCCGTCAAATTCGCCTGCGCCCGATCCAGCCACCCGTTATAAATGGGCCGGAACCGCGGCTCGTTTTCCGGATCGAGCAAATCCACCGGCGCCAGCCCGACTGCGGCCAGCATGACCTCCGGGATATAACAGCGGCCTTTGCGCAAATCAGCGGGCAGGTCACGCAGAATGTTAACCAGTTGCAGCCCCTGCCCAAACCGCACCCCGTTGGCCTCCAGCCAGCGGTCATCCAAAGGCGCCTTCGGGAAGAGGTTTTTCCGGCACATCCGGGTCCAAAATTCGCCCACACAACCCGCGACCCGGTAGGTGTAATCGTTGAGTTCCTCCTCGGTCCGAAGCGCGCCGACCGGCCCCGTCGGTTGGCCGGAAAACCGCCGCAGATCCAGTTCCTGGCCGCTGATGATGATCTCCAAAACCCGCCGGATTTGCCGCCGATCCTCGTCCCCAAACCGCTCCAAAACGGCGATGGCTTCACCCGTTCGTTCCAGCAGCACCTGCTCGGCGTTCGCCGATTGGTTCGCCGCCAACAGGCCAAAATCCGCCACGGCGGGGGATGGGCCTAAAATGCGGGACCGCAGCGCCGCCAGCGCGTTTAAGCGCAGCTCCACCGGCAGCAAGTCCGTGTCCGCGATGGTGTCCGCAGCCCGGGCCAACAGGTACGCCAAGCTAATCTGCGGCCGAATCGCCGCCGGCAGAACCCGCAAGGTGAGATAAAACGAACGCGACACGTCCCGTAATAACCGCCCTAAGAGCGGCGCCGCCGATGGTGTCGTTTCACCCATGGACGCAACTCACTTTTTTCGAACATTGGCAACTTTGTGCTTTCGGAGCGCGGACATTCCTGTCCGCCTCTTCGATCTGGTCAACGCCCAAGCGGACAGGAATGTCCGCGCTCCGAAAAACCTGAGTTGCACTCTCACCCATGCTAGGTTCTTGATTTAGCTTGACTTTCTGTGACAGCCCATAAGCCGTGGGATTTCACGTCTCCAACCGCCCCGACATTTTAACCCGGCGCAACCGCTTCCGCCACCGCTGCAATTGCCGCCGCACTTCCCGGGTTCCGGGAGCGCCCACGAGGTTGCGCCGATCCATCGCCCGTTTCAAATTAAACACCTGAAGCACATCCGGGCCGAATTGCCGATCGACCGATCGATACTCCGCCACGGTCAATTGATTCAGTTCCTTGCCCAAGCCCTCGGCCAGGGCGACGACTTCGCCCACCGCATGATGCGCCTGGCGAAACGGTTTGCCCTTCCGCACCAGGTAATCGGCCAGGTCGGTGGCCAGCAACGCCGGATCCTGCGCGGCCGCCGCGCAGACCGGTTTGTTCACGGTGGTTTTCGCCAGCATGTCCCCCAAAATGCGCACGGTGGCGCGCACCGTGTCCGCCGTGTCGAACAGCCGCTCCTTGTCTTCCTGCAAGTCCCGGTTGTACGTCATGGGCAGCCCCTTCAAGAGCGTCAACAGGGACATCAAATTGCCCACCACCCGGCCGCATTTGCCGCGGCTTAGCTCGGCGATGTCCGGGTTTTTCTTTTGGGGCATGAGCGATGACCCGGTTGTATAGGCATCGTCGATCCGGAGGTAATTAAACTCCGTGCTGGTCCACAGCACCAAATCCTCGGCCAAACGCGAGATATGCACCGCCAGCAAGGCTGCCACCGCGCAAAACTCAACCACGAAATCGCGGTCGCTCACCGCATCCATCGAGTTTTCCGACACTTGCGGCCGGCCCTTCGCATCGACAAAACCCAATAATTTCGCCACCAAAATCCGGTCCAGCGGCAGCGTCGATCCCGCCAGCGCGCCGGCGCCCAGCGGACAGACATTGACCCGGTGAAAAGCGTCCTTGAGACGATGATGATCGCGCTCCAACATCTCCACATAAGCCAATAGATGGTGGGCTAAATAGACTGGCTGGGCGCGTTGCAGATGGGTGTAGCCGGGAATCAGCACCTCGGCATGCCGCGCCCCCATTTCGACCAGGGCTGCCTGCAACCGGCGGATCTCCCGGCCCAGCGCCACGCTTTCGTCCCGAACCCACATCCGCATGTCAAGGGCGACCTGATCGTTGCGGGACCGGGCGGTGTGCAACTTGGCCCCGGCGGGCACGCGGCGGGTCAGCTCGGCCTCGATGTTCATGTGCACATCCTCCAGCTCGAGCTTCCACTGGAAGGTTCCGGCCTCGATCTCGCGGCCGATTTGCTCCAAACCGCGCACGATGGACTTGAGCTCGGCGCGGCTAAGCACGCCGATCTTTTGCAGCATGGTGGCATGGGCCAGCGAGCCCAGGATGTCGTGCCGCCACAACCGCCAGTCAAACGAGATGGACTCGCTGAAGAGCGCCACCTCGTGGGCCGGACCACGGGCAAACCGCCCGCTGCGGGATACCGGAGACGTCGTTTTCATAACCAGAGCCTTATATTGGGCCGCTTCCAACCCGAAGTCACGCCCGAAGAAAATCACCCTGCCGGCTCGTTCTTGTTCTCGTCCTCGTCCT
>JADGRT010000436.1 GCA_017880715.1 Verrucomicrobiia bacterium
CGCCCGCCCGACTCGATCGAGAACGCCCAAAAAATCCCGCGCCGCTTCGCTTACGGTTACGGCCATTTCACTCATGACACCACGCTACTTCTAAACGCCCTCCCAGTAAAGGCGTTTTCGCGATCATCTTTTTTGAATCCTTTTTTATTGCGCATCGTCGAAAAGATAGGTGAGAATGTCCTGAATCGTTAACATTTTTGAAAAAGTCATATATGGTTGCCAAGAAATTAATATTGTCCCTGGTTTTGGCTTGGAGCGTAAACGCCACCTTCGCGGCTGACGCCGCTGCGGATGCTAAACTCGTTCCCTTGAAGTTGGAACTGCCCAAGCTGGCTTTCATCGGCACGCCGGCCGACGTGCAGTTGGACGAGCACATTGAACCAGTCTCCGAAACGAATCGCCCGCCGGTGCTGATGGTCCCGCCCGGCACCGTGAACCTGGCGTTGAATAAGAAGGTCACCTGCAGCGACAAGAATCCCAGCGCCGGGACCACCGAACTGGTGACCGACGGCAACAAGGAAGCCACGGACGACACCTTCCTGCAAATGCGCCGCGGCACGCAATGGGTGCAGATCGACCTGGAAAAGCCGGCCACCCTCTCCTACATCCTGGTATGGCACGCCCACAACGCCGCGCAAATTTACAAGTGCGTGGTCATTCAAATCGCCGAGGACGCCGATTTCACCCAAAACGTGCGCACCGTTTATAACAACGATTACGAGAACAAAGCCGGCCTCGGCATGGGCAAGGACAAACAGTATTTCGAGACTTTTGAAGGCCGCTGGATTCCTGTCAAAAGCGAAAAAGCCCGTTACGTCCGCAGTTATAGCCAGGGCAGCACCTACAGCGCCCTGAACCGGGTCACGGAAATCGAAGTGTACGGCATTCCAGCCAAGTAACCCATGGAGACTTCCGCAGCCTGTCAGATGGAGTATCCTCAAGACAGGCTGCCAGACAGGAGCACCTGGTTCGTCAAGCTCCTTTTGCTTTTCCTGGTGGCCGGCGCCTCGGCGCTGGCGTTGCGCCTGCCGCAGTTGGACCGGCGTCCCATGCACACCGACGAATCCGTCCAGGCCCTCAAATTCAAGGAGCTCTGGGAAAAGGGCGAATACCGTTACGATCCCAACGAGTTCCATGGCCCGTCTCTCAATTACGCCACCCTGCCCTTCGTGTGGCTGGGTCCGGCCAGGAATTTTGCTGAACTCAGCGAATCGAACTTGCGCTTGGTCCCGGTGGTTTTCGGCTTGGGACTGATTCTTCTCTTGCCACTTCTCTTCGACGGCCTGGGTTTCCGGCCCGCTCTGTTCGCCGGCGTGCTGACCGCCATTTCGCCCGCCATGGTCTTTTACAGCCGCTATTACATCCATGAAATGCTGTTTGTGTTTGTCACGATGCTGGCCATCGCCGCCGCCTGGCGTTATGCGCGATCACGTCATTGGATGTGGGCCGCCATCGCCGGGCTCGGCCTCGGCTTGATGCACGCCACCAAGGAGACGTGCGTCTTCAACTTCGCCGCGATGGCTGCGGCGATGGGTTTAGTGTTCGCCTGGAATCGCCGCCGCCAGCCGAGCCTCGTCACCGGTAAGGCGCTCCCCCCCATTCGGCATATCGTTTTGGGCGCGGCCGTGGCTTTGGTTATTTCCCTGCTGTTCTTTTCCTCGTTCTTTGCCAACCCGGCCGGACCGCTTGATTCCATCCGCACTTATCTACCCTGGTTGAATCGGGCTGGCGGCCAAACCACGCATCTGCATCCCTGGCATTATTACCTGGGTTTGCTGGCCTTCAGCCATCATCCCAAAGGCCCGATCTGGACCGAAGGCCTGATCCTGGTGCTGGCCCTGATAGGAACCTGGGCATCCCTGACCGGAAAACTCCTTCGAGAAACCAACGTCTCGCTCGCGCGTTTCCTGGTTTTTTACACCCTCATCCTGACAGGTATATACAGCCTGATTCCCTACAAAACGCCATGGTGCCTGCTGGGTTTCCTGCACGGCATGATTTTGCTGGCCGGGATCGGCGTGGCCGCCCTGTGGAACTTGTGCTACTGCCGAATTTCCCGGGGGGTGCTGTCGGTGGTCCTCGTGGTAGCCGCGGGCCATCTCGCCTGGCAGGCCTGGCGCGCCAGTTATCCGCTGTGTGCGGATCGCCAAAACCCCTACGTCTATGCGCAGACCCGCCCCGACCTGCTGGGGCTGGTCCGGCAACTCGACAAACTGGCTCAGACGCATCCTCAGGGTTACCAAATGCCGGTCCAGGTCATCACGCCCGGCGCCGATTACTGGCCTTTGCCCTGGTATCTCCGGGCCTTCAGCCAGGTGGCCTTCTGGGATAAACTCCCGGACAATCTCGATGCCCCCGTCGTCATTGGCAGTTCCAAACTGAATCGAACGCTGGTGGCAAAGCTCGACCCGACCCACATGGACATCGGCTATTACGAACTACGTCCATCCGTATTCCTTGCGGCCCATGTACGCATGAGCCTCTGGGAGGCTTACCTGAAAAAGTTTCCACCGGCCCGGGACGACGGCGAATAACTGGCGGGGCGGCGATGCCGGCTGCGGCGGGCACGGTCGTCATAATGTTCGCTGAATCCAATGATGTGTTTGGCGCGATTCATTTCCACGCCTGTCAGGGTTTCACCCCGCGAAGCCGCAATGCCTCGGCCCATATAGATCGTTGCATAAGTTCCCGCATTTCGGAGGGGCGAGCTCCGGGAGCCCCACTTCACTTTTCCCAGCAATATCAGGGCCTCGTTTAACTCAGCCC
>JADGRT010000437.1 GCA_017880715.1 Verrucomicrobiia bacterium
TGCGCGCGCGAACTCTGCCGTAGCGGCGTCTCGGCAGAGCGCCGCATGCTTGGCCTCACGTACGGAAGATGGCGGCGCTCTGCCGAGACGCCGCTACGTGATAGGACGAGAGTCGAAGACCCCCAAGCCGACAAAATGTCGGCGCTCCAGAAAAAGCTGAGATGCACTCTTCGCTTAATGCCCTGACAATACCCTCGACTTTTTGCGGCCGCTCCTTCACCTATTGATGCCGAAACACAGCCAAAAACCAAACCAGACCCGCTTATGAAATCTTGCGTTCATGCGTCACGTCGTGACTTTCTGAAAACCTCTGCGTTAAGCGGGCTGGCCGCCCTGGCGGCCTGGCAGATGCCCGGCCTGGCCCAGGCGATCGCCGCCGAGCCAGCCACGAAGAAAATCACCAGCCGCGTGGCGCTGACGGCGGGACCCGACCGCGCCAACAACGTGTTCCGCGGCCTGCAAACCTTCCGGAAGGAAATTTCCGCGGCCATCGGCACCAAACGGGTGCTCATCAAACCCAACAATGTGGCCATCGACAATCACCTCTGCGCCACCCATGCCGCCGCCATTGAGGGCATCCTCGAGTTCCTGCAATCCATCGGCAAGACCGATGTCATGATTGCCGAGTCGGCCGCCAGCGGACCGACCTTGGATGGTTTTGCCAATTACGGTTACAACCGACTGGCCGACAAATATAAAGCGAAGCTCATGGATTTGGACCAGCAGGGCGTCGAGCTGATTTACGCGGTGGACGAAAACGACTTTCGTCCGCATCCCATCCGCATGGCCCAACCGCTGCTCGATCCCAATTGTTTCATCATTTCCGCGGCCAAATTCAAGACCCACGACCGCGTGGTGGCCACGCTCTCGCTAAAAAACATCGTGGTCGGCGCGGCCATCAAGGATCCGGGATTCCGTTGGGGATCCGGCAACAAGGCCGGTGCTAAAAATGACAAGCCGCTGACCCACGGCGGGGGTTTTCGCGGCCTCAATTACAATTTGTTCGCCCTGGCACCCCGGTTGCACCCGCACTTGGCAGTCATCGACGGCTACGAAGGCATGGAAGGCAACGGCCCCGTGAGCGGCACGCCCGTGGATCACAAGGTGGCGGTTGTGAGCACTGACTGGCTGGCGGCGGACCGACTGGCCGTGGAGCTAATGGGAATTGATTTTGCCAGGATAGGCTATCTGAACTTCTGTGCTCAGGCCGGACTAGGCGAAGCCGACTTGAACCGAATTGAAGTCATCGGCGAAAAAGCCGCCGAGCATGTCAAGACCTACAAACTGGCGGACAACCTCGAAAAACAATTGATCTGGATGAAGCCTGGCAAGGGGTAAGACGTTAGGGGATCAGCACAATGCGGTAATAACGCTCCGTTAGCCCGGCGGTCGAATCGGTCATTTTGATCTAGTCATCGAGTTTGGATCGCGCCTGGGCAGGGCTGCATCAAGTTCGCTTTCTGTCGGCGTTCGTCCTCGGTTCGGGCGTCTCGCCCGACGAAAATGCGCACGGTCCGCTCCTGGCCTGCCCTCGCGGAGTTCGGCCGAGCGGCTGGAAGCCGCCCGATACGGCAGGATGCCCGCCGCTACGAGCTTGATACAGCCCTGCGGAAATTACGATTGCAGACGCGGACCGCCTCCGGCATTATGCCTCTGTACCCAAACAAGCTGAATAGTTACATGAGAAAACCCAAGAAGACAGCGAAACCTCTGCCTTCCGCCTTAACGGTAGCCAATCCAGTCGAATGCAAACCTGACCTTTTGCAGGAGTTGCTAAAGGCGGCGATGGCAGCCGAGGTTATTCCCAGCCCTTCGGAATCGACCCTGCCACCACCTAAATTGACAAGCACCCCGGCAGTGGTTCCGCCGAAGTTTCCGACACCGTTAGCTCAAACGCCCCTTCCTATCATCATTGGGCAAGGGTAACTGTTCAGGTCCTATTCCCCTATGAAATACACCTACGACGAACTGGCCCGGATGATCGATCATTCGTTGCTGCACCCAACCATGACCGACCAGGATCTTGAAACCGGCTGCAAAGTCGCCGCAAAATACCGGGTTGCCTCCGTTTGCATCAAGCCATACGCCGTCAAAAGGGCCGCCCAACTGCTCCAGGGCAGCGGCGTCAAGGTGGGCGCGGTCGTCGGTTTTCCTCACGGCGGCAGTTCCACCGAGGTCAAGCGCTACGAAACGGAACGGGCCTGCCGCGACGGCGCCTCGGAAATCGACATGGTCATCAACATCGGCAAGGCGCTGTCCGGCGACTGGAAATATGTGGCGCAGGACATCGGCGCGGTCGTCCGCGAAGCCCATCAGCACCAGGCCATCGTCAAGGTCATTTTCGAAAACGATTTCCTGCCCAACGACAAAATCAAAATCAAACTTTGCCGGCTCTGCGAGAAGGCGGGCGCGGATTTTGTGAAGACCTCCACCGGCTACGGCTTCGTCAAAGGCGCCGATGGCAAGTATTCCTACCAGGGCGCCACGGAGGCGGATTTGAAACTGATGCGCGCCCACTGTTCGAGCCAGGTGCAAGTGAAGGCCGCGGGCGGCGTGCGCGACCTGGATGCCTTGATCCGGGTGCGCGACCTGGGCACCGCCCGTTGCGGCGCGACGGCTACCGCCACTATGCTCGAGGAGTATAAGCGACGCGCAAAAGCCGAGAAAAAAGGCAGTTGAGGATTTGGATGCGGTTCCTCGGCGATGGGCCTTCGCACGGCTATCCGTCACCATCTCGTTTTCCCTGAAACAATTGTTTA
>JADGRT010000070.1 GCA_017880715.1 Verrucomicrobiia bacterium
TCCGGTCGGCGGCCTTCGCGGGAGCCAGCTTGGCCCGGCTGCGAAAGGGATTAGCGGATTATCTGTGTGAGTTGGAACGGATGAATACTTCGCCGCCGGATTTTCTGAACTGGCTGAGACTGGCGATCTGGATGCGCCAAACGAAAGGGTAGAGGACGTGCCTGCATATCGACTCATACTTCAAGATGCGATTTGGCCGGGAGCGGCCATGCCCGCTGGAGCTTTGGATGGCGGGGGGCGTTGGCTCCTGCCGTCGTTTATTTTCGAGGCGCTTCATGCTGCTTGGCAGAAGGCATTCCCGCAGGTGGAGTTGTGGGAGCACACGCATCCGTTGGGTCGGAGCGGGCAATATCCCAACCGGAACGAACGATCCCAGCGCTTTGGATCCTTAGCCACGGTGGGTCCCTTTCCCTGTGTGGATGGGAACCGGCAGGCGAGTTGGCAGTTTCCGGCGCCCAAAGATGTGGTTTCGGTGGCGCGGCAGGAAATCGCTCTGCTGCAGTTGCTGAGGCGGGAAGCGGGAAGCGGCAATCTGCCTCAGCCGCTTCATTATGTCCTGGGCGGTTCGCGCATGGGGACCATGAACCCAGGTCGTCCTCGTCCTCGTCCTTCGTCCCTCGTCCTCGAAAAGGGGAATGAAAAGCCGAGGACGATGGACGAGGACGACGGACGAGGACGACCAGGCGCCGCCCAAATATCAGGGCTGAGCGGCAGCTCAGCCCTACCTAGTTCGCGGAGAGCTCCCGCGCACGGCGTCAAAGGCTGGTGGTCCAAGCAGGCTATCGAGGACTATCTCGGAGGGCGGGCGCCGGGAGTTGGTGAAATGCGCGAGTCGGGAGATTTATTTTCACTCGAATCGTCTGGCGGGATGACGCGGCGCCGGCAGGCGGGGGCGGCTTCGGGGGATGCGACTGCTGGTGAGAATATCGAAGCGGCTGCGGACGAGGGCGTCCGCGCTCCTGGCGCGCGGGCGCCCGAAGATTTGCGGCTGCGTTTAGCGGATTCCGTGAGCTTGGGTTTTCATGCATGGATGCCCTTGAAAGACGCCGGCCACGCCGAGGGCATGGACAAGCTGGTACCCTCGGCTGGGCTGGGCTGGGTTATGGGTCGCCGACAACGCGCGGGGCGGATCGAGCGGCTGGGAGATGACGGAATGGAGCGATGGCTGCCGTTGAGCGCGCCGGTCGAGGGGACACGGGTCAAATGGTTGCTATTGACGCCGGCCATTTTTCCGCGGATGGAAGCCGATCCCAATCGGGGTATTCAGGCGCATCCGGGCGGCTGGTTGCCGAACTGGGTATGTCCGGAAACCGGGCAGGTGAGGCTAAAGAAGGGCGATACTGGCCGGTTCATCCTGAGTCGCGAGCAGTGGCGGAAGAAAGTCAGGGAATTGCCGCCTTTGGATTGCCGGCTGGTGGCGGCGTCGGTTCCACCGCCGCGGGTGGTGTTTGACCGGAGCGATCAGACACGGGAGGCGGCGCGCCGTGGGGATGGCGGGTGGGGATGGCGGCCCGTTTATCATGCGGTGGCGGCTGGAGCCGTTTACTATTTTGAAGGGCCTGACGCGGCGGAATTGGCCGAAACCTTGGCCTGGCATGGCGAGCAGAGGCAAAACCTGCACCAGATTCGCCATCGTCGCAGCGCATGGCTGGGCGAACAAGGGTATGGGATCGGGGTCTGCGGTCCCTGGGAATTTTAAACGATCATGAAAACGCAATTACTTTATCTATTGACTAGAACACCGCTCCATGTTGGGGCCGGGGAGGCGGTGAGCGTGGTGGATCAGCCGGTGATGCGGGAGCGGCCCACCGGATTTCCCGTGATTCCCGGCGCGGCCATCAAGGGTGCGTTCGCCGATCTGTGGACCGATCGGGAGAGCGGTCAGCGCCGGCCCGAAGGGGCGTGGTTGTTTGGTTTGCCGAGTTCCGGCGACACCTCGGCGGGGGCGCTGCAGTTTTCGGAGGCCCGGTTGCTGGCGTTCCCGGTGCGATCGGCGAAAGGCAATTTCGCGTGGATCACCTGTCCGCTGATGCTGCGCCGGCTGGCGCGCGATCGAGGGATTGCCGCGGGTTTGCTGCCGGCGCGGGAATGGCGCGATGACCAGGCGCTGTTCGGCAGAACGAGCGCGGTTTCGCTGGTTTATGGCCAGGAAGCGAAGGTGGTGCTGGAGGATTACACCTTCAGCCACGCCGGTGAATTGCCGCCGGGCGATGCGACGACGGCGCGTTCCTCGGATGGCAGGCCAGCGGCATCGGCTGAGGGCGCGGCAACCCTGGCCGGGTGTTTTCAAGCGCTGATCTCCCGGGATCCCGTCTGGAGTGAAGTCGGGCAGCGACTGGTGATGGTCAGCGATGGCATGATGAGTTTTTTCGGTCAATCGGCTTGTGAAATCCAGCAGCGGGTTACGGTGAACGATGTTCGGGGGGCCGCTGAGGCGGGCGCTTTTTTCACGCAGGAAAACGTGCCGAGCGAGACCCTGTTCTACGCGAGCCTGAATGGGTTTGAGGAGCGGACGCGGTTGCGGCCGAAGGAGCAAAAGCTGGAGGCGCTGCGGGTGTTCGCCGATCGGGTTGCGGGGCGGGTGGTGCAACTGGGCGGGGATGCCAGTATTGGCCACGGTTTATGCACCGTGGAGATCCGGGAGACCCTATCGTGAGTTCGCCGAAACCTATGAAAAACCTGGAACAAATTCGGGCCGCGCAGGCGTTGAGATTCTGGAATCGGCCGGGGAATGGGGAGGGAGTGGCGGGCGCCACGCCGGCCGAAGTTGAAGCCACGCGGCGTTTGCCGGTCCTGCTTTTGAAACACGGACTGCTGGCGACGCTGGCCCTGGCCAAATCACAGGGGGAACGGTCGGCGCTCGGAAAGCTCATGCTGGAGATTGGCGGTTTTTTATGCAGCAGCGAGCGGCGGGTATTGCCACCCTTGCCGCCGCGTCGTCCCGGGGAGAGCGCCTTGGATCCTTTGATTCGATTGTTGACGGAAGGGGACGCCGCCCATTCGCAGCGTCTCCAGCAGGCCACCGCCGAGGCTTTAGCCTATGGCGGGTATTTGCGCCGTTTTGCGCCGCCGTCAACGGCGGAAGCCAAGTAACCTTATGCCCGTCTTGATGGCCCATGACACGCGGATCGCGCTCGGGGTGGACGGCGCCTTGTGCGAGAGCCGCACGCTGTTGCTGGATCGGTGGCTGCCGATGGAACAAACCGCGCAGGCTCGCCGCCTTTTTTTGGAGCGTGTCCTGGCCCGGCCGGCGCTTTTATCGAAACTTCAAGCCTGGCAAGCGTTGCTGGGGACGGGGTTGGCGTTGCCGCCGGAGAACCTCCTGTTTGGACAGTTGCGGACGCACCTCGCGGTAAGCGCCTCTGCTGGGCTGTTCGAAAACACGGGATTGTGTCTGGACCGTTTTTCAGGTCTGCCCTTTATACCCGGCTCGGCGGTCAAGGGCTGTGCCCGGCGCTTCGGGGTGTCGGAATTATCCAAGACCCCGGGAGTGGAGGAAAAAGCCGACCGGCTTGCCTCTCTGGCGTTGGTTTTCGGTTGGACGGTGGCGGACTGGGGGGCGGACTCGGACTGGGTGCAGGCTTGTGGGGCGGATGCTGATCGGGTGATGTCCGCGGTGGGCCAGCGGCTCGAGGCACAACTGGCGCCGGCGCAAGCTGTGTTCGCGCAGGAACAGAACGGTGCCGGGTATAAATGTGCGGGCCGAGTTCGGTTCCTGCCGGCCTATCCCTGGAGTCTCAGCGGGCCGGATTTGGGCGTGGTTCAAGGAGGCGCGCGTTCTGCAAGCCGATCGCCGCGTCGTTTCCAAGGTGGCAAGGAATCGGCGGAGTCCGAAGACTTCTTCCCCGTGGTGCGCGCGGGTCAGGTGTTCGTGTTTGCCCTGGATGGCTCCGACACCTTGCTACCGGCGGCACGGCGCTGGCTGCAGGAAGGATTGGCCGCTTTGGGAATCGGTGCCCAGGCGTCGGCGGGTTGCGGCCGGTTCGAGACCGGAGAAGCGCTCCAGCAAGCCTGGCGGGAAAAGGCGCGACAGCAATGGCTGGAGCGGTTGCAAAAGCGGGAGCAGGTCCAACGCGCGGAGAGGCAACAGCGGGCGATGGCGCAGGCGGCCGGCGCCGAAGCTTTGAAGGGGTTCAAAGAGGACTTGACCGATGAAGAACTGGCGGATCGCAAGCTGGCTCCGCTGACCGAGGAGCAGTTCCAAAGCAAGGTCCAAAAAATTCGGTCTTGGGACGAAGCGGATCAGCAGGCGGTGGTGCGGGCCTTGCGTCAGAGCCATTTGATTTTTTGGGAGGAAGTGAAGCGGCGCGCGGCCCGCAAGGGGGGGCAATGGGCGCAAATCGAGCAGGCGATTCGCGCGATTTCCAAAGAAAGCGGTTTGGGGAAAATGCCGTGATTTCAGAGCAATTCTCATTGTCAGAAGTGAGTGTCCCGGTTAATACTCGCGCATGGCAGAGGCGTTTATAACCGGTGAGAAGGTTTTTCGCGGAATCCCCGTGTCGGCCGGGGTATGCCAGGGCCGGGTCATGGTTCTGGGCCGGAGGCGCGAAACGGTGGCCTGGCAGAAGGTGTCGGCGGAGGAAGTGCCCCGGCAGATCGAGCGCTTGGAGCAGGCGCTGGTGGCTACCCGCAAGCAGATTCAGGAGGTGCAGCACAAGGTGGCTGAGGCCATGGGGGGCGAAAATGCCAGCATATTTGAAGCCCACCTGCTCGTGCTCGAGGATCGCACCCTGATGGATGAGGTCGTCCGCATGATGGAGCAGGAGCAGGTCAGTGCCGACTACGCTTTCCACCAGATCGCCAACAAATATGCCGCGACCCTGGGCGCGATCGATGACGAGTATCTTCGGGAGCGGGTGGCCGACATGAAAGATGTCGTCACGCGGGTCCTAAACAATCTGTGGGGGGGTGGCGACCGCCTCGAACCGCCTCAGATCAAGGAGCCTTGCGTAGTTGTCAGCGACGATTTATCACCTTCGGTCACCGCTCAATTCGATCGCCAAAAGGTATTGGGTTTCGCCACCGACATTGGCAGCAAGACGTCGCATACCGCCATCCTGGCGCGTTCGCTGCAAATCCCGGCCGTGGTCGGCCTGCAAACCATCAGCCAACAACTCGAAAACGGCCAGTACGTATTGCTCGATGGGATCAATGGGCTGGTGATCCTGAATCCCACCGATCAGACCTTGTTCGAATATGGCAAACTGGTGCGCAAACAAGCCGGCTTGCACGAGAAGTTGCTGGACGTGAAAGACAAGCCCGCGGTGACGCTGGACGGCCACGCAGTCATCCTGTCCGCCAACGTCGAGCATGCCAGCGATACGGTGTCGGTGCTGCAACATGGCGCGGCGGGGGTGGGATTGTTTCGCACCGAGTTTCTTTTCATCGCGCGGGAAGTCATGCCTTCGGAGGACGAGCAGTACCAGGCTTACCGGCAGGTGGCCGCGGCGCTCAAGCCACAGGCGGTGGTCATCCGCACGCTGGATTTGGGTGGCGACAAGTTCATGACGCATTTGAAGCTGCCGCCGGAGATGAATCCCTTTCTGGGCTGGCGTGCCATCCGGTTCTGCCTGCAGGAGACCGCCATATTCAAGCAGCAATTGCGGGCGATTTTGCGGGCGAGCGCCGAGGGCAACGTCAAAATCATGTATCCCATGATTTCCGGTTTGGGTGAATTGCTCCAGGCCAATGCCCTGCTGGAGGAGTGCCGCCAGGAATTGCGGGCCAAAGGCGTGCCGTTCGATCCGAATATGGATGTGGGCATCATGATCGAGATACCCGCCGCGGTCATGGTGGCCGAGAGCCTGGCTAAACGGGTGAATTTTTTCAGCTTGGGCACCAACGATCTCATCCAATACGCCCTGGCGGTGGACCGGGTGAACGAGAAGATCGCCCACCTATATGAGCCGACCAACCCGGCCGTGTTGAAGCTGATTAAAACCACGGTTGCAGCGGCGCACCAGGCTGGCATTTGGGTTGGCGTGTGCGGCGAAATGGCCGGCGATCCCGCGTTGGTGCCGCTGTTGCTGGGCCTGGGGGTGGATGAATTAAGCGTGGCGGCTCCGCTGGTGCCGGAAATCAAATTCCTGATCCGCCGGCTGAAATGGGACGAAACCCGGCAATTGGCGGAGTTTGCGCTCCAGTGCGAATCCGGATCCGAAATCCTATCGCGGGCGGAGGCCTTTGCGCGTGCCGCAGCGCCGAGCCTCTTCGAGAACCAATCGTAACGAATCTCCTATGAAAGTGCTCATCCTGGCCGCCGGGTATGCCACGCGCTTGTACCCGCTGACCCTCACCCAGCCCAAGCCGCTGTTGCTGGTGGCGGGCAAACCGATGATTGAACACGTGCTTGACAACCTGGCGCCGATCGAAGGCATCGACCAGGTGTTCGTCGTCACCAACGCCAAGTTCGCCAGGCAGTTTGAAACCTGGGCGCAGGCCTACCGGAAAGCTTTTCCTAAGGTCGATTTCACCATCGTCAATGACGCGTCCACCGACGATTCGAACAAACTGGGCGCTCTTGGCGACCTGCATCTGGTGATCACGCGGCAGAACGTCGAGGACGATCTCATCGTGGTGGCGGGCGATAACCTGTTCAACCAAAAGCTGGGGGACTTCGGCCGATTTTGCTGGCAAAAGAACGCGCCGGTGGTGGCCGTTTATGACGTGGGCGAACTGGAGCAGATCAAGAAGTACAACGCGTTATCGCTGGACTCCGAGGGGCGCATCGTCTTTTTCGAGGAAAAGCCCAAGCAGCCGACCAGCACCGTGACCGCCATCGCCTTGTATTATTATCCCAAGCATATCCTGCCCATGATCCACCAGTATATAGCGGAGGGCAACCATCCCGACCAACCCGGCCGCCTGGTGCAGTGGCTCTATCCGCGAACGCCTTTCTATACCTGGAAAGTGCCGGGCTTATGGTACGACATCGGTTCCCTGGAAACGTTGGAAGAGGCCAACCGGATTTTTTCGGCTTGAGGCTGAATAAAGGCGGAGGGTTTTATAAGGAAAGCAGGAGGGACCGAAGTGCGCCCGTCCGCGGGCGCACTCCGGTTTGGTTGCGGCTTCGCAGTACTACTATCCGTCAACGTCTCGTTTTCCTGAAACGATGGTTTATCCCATGATTCTGCCACTTATGATTCTGCCAACAGCTCCAACGGGGTAACGGGAGAAGTGGCAGAATCATAAGTGGCAGAATTATGGGGGGAGGGATAGAGCCCTCGCGGGGAGCATTTTTTGCGGCCTGCCGTCTAATGAGGCATGAAACGCATGCTTGGTTGGATGGGAATGGCTTTGGCCTTGCTAGTTACGGGTTGGGCTGACGGTCTGATTGTGGTGCGCGATCCGGATGTCCTTTCTCATCAGATTCTGCCGCCCCCCCGGCCCCGCCCCCCTCATTGGATGCCTCCGCCGGTCCGGCCTTATGTCTTTGCGCCGCTCGAGGTCTCCTATCACCATGTCAAAGTGAGGATCACCGACCCGATTGCCGTCACGTCGGTGGACCAGGAATTCTACAATCCGAATCCACGCCAGCTTGAGGGCACCTATTTGTTCCCCGTTCCGCCCGGCGCGCAGATCGACAAGTTCACGATGGAAATCAACGGCAAACCGGTCGAAGCCGAATTGCTGGCGGCCGACAAGGCCCGGAAGATTTACGAGGATATCGTCCGCACCCTGAAAGATCCGGCCTTGTTGGAATATGCCGGGCGCGATGTTTTCAAAGTGCGCATATTTCCGATCGAGCCGAACAGCCGGAAACGGGTGACGCTGTCCTACACCCAGGTGTTGAAGACCGATGACGGTCTGGTGAATTATGTCTATCCGTTGAACACGGAAAAATTTTCCGCAAAACCCATCAAGAGCGTAACCATCAAAATCGAGCTGGAGGGAAAACGGCCGCTCAAATCCATCTATTCGCCGAGCCACAACGTGGAAGTGCTCCGTCAGGGGGCCCACCGGGCCACGGTCGGATTTGAGTCCCGCGAGGTGCGCCCCGACGCGGATTTCCAGTTGCTGTACAGCCTCGAAGCGGACCCGATTGGCGTTAACCTGATGACCTACAAGAAACCGTCCGAGGACGGTTTCTTTCTGTGGCTTGCTTCGCCGGGGTTCGAGGTGAAGGACAGCAAGTTGGTGCGCCAGGACATCGCTTTTATCCTGGACACCTCGGGGTCGATGGCGGGCGCCAAACTGAACCAGGCCAGGAAAGCGCTGGAGTTTTGCGTGGAAAACCTCAATGAAGGCGACCGGTTCGAAATTATTCGTTTCTCCACCGAGACCGAGCCATTGTTCAATCGATTAGCGGAAGTGACCGAGTCGAATCTCGCTCGGGCGCGACAGTTCATCAAGGAGTTAAAGCCGTTGGGAGGCACGGCGATCGATGCGGCGTTGCGCGCGGCCTTGGCGCTGCAGCCGGCGAAAAGCGACCGGCCCTATACGATCCTATTTCTGACGGACGGCCGGCCGACGTTGGGAGTGACGGATGAGAATCAAATCCTGGCCGGGGTGCGGCGCGGCACTCAAACGAATCCCGACCGTGAGGGGAACGCGGGACCGGGGAATCCCAGAATCTTTTGTTTCGGCATCGGCAACGATGTGAACACTCATTTGTTGGACAAGATTACCGAAGCCACTCGTGCCTACAGCCAGTATGTGCTGCCCGAGGAGGACCTCGAGGTGAAGGTGTCGAATTTCTATTCCAAGATCAAAGCTCCCGTGCTGGCCAATCTCAAACTCGTTTTCCCGGAGGGAGTGCGGGTCACGAAACTGTATCCGTCGTCGCTGCCCGATTTGTTTCGGGGTGAGCAATTGGTGTTGGTGGGACGCTATGCGCATGCCGGAACGGGCTCGATACGGTTGGAAGGCACGGTCAATGGCGAGCGGCGGGAGTTCCGCTACGCCGCCAACTTCCGGGAGGAAGCCGGCGACCACGAGTTTATTCCGCGTCTATGGGCCACTCGGCGCGTGGGGTATTTGCTCGATGAAATCCGGCTGCATGGCGAGAACGCCGAGCTGAAGGATGAAGTGACCGAGCTGGCGCGCCAATATGGCATTGTGACACCCTACACCGCCTATTTGATCGTGGAGGATGAGGCGAAGCGCAATGTTCCCGTGAGGTCGCGTTCCATGCAATCCTTCGATCGCGATGCGGGCGCGCAACAGGAAGCGGCGAATGCCTGGCGTTCGTATCAGACATCCAAGTCCGGTGATTCTGCCGTGGCGGTGGCGCGCTATGGCATGGCTTTGAAATCGGCGACCAGTCCCGCGGCGGGGATCGGTTTGGGAAACCGTGAGGCTAGTCGCGGGATGGCCCTGGCCAGTCCGGCGCCGACGGTGGCGATGGCGCCGGCAGCGTCCAGGCCGGGGCAGTCGTCCGCTCTTTCGGCACCTGCTCCCGTAACGGCTGTGGAGCGGGTGGTGCAGTATGCCCAGCAGACGCAATATGTGAACGGCAAGAATTTCTTCCAGAACGGCAATCAATGGATCGATGCGGCCGTGCAGAAGGCAACGCAAGCGAAGAAGGTTCGCATTCAGTTCAATTCGCCCGAATATTTCAGCCTGGCTGCCCGGGAATCGAAGGCGCTGCCATGGCTGGCGTTGGGACAAAACGTCCAGTTCGTGTTGAATGACACGGTTTACGAAGTTTATGAATAGGAAACCTGACGCAGGAGTTGGATCAGTTGGCGCTATAAGGTATGCTGGTTCTCTCCCAAACCCATTGGAAATCATTTCTGCCAACGGCGTCAAAGGCTGGTCCCGCAGTGTAAGCAGGATTGATGGCGGGTATAGTTTTAATAATCGGGTTTTGGACCCATGCACCCCGCCACTTGTGGATTTCCGCATGCCCATCCGCAAAGGAGAAACCGCAGGCGCCATTGTGGTAGGTTGCCGGGGAATCGCCCCAGGCGCCCGTGTTCCCCGCGGTGTTCAGATA
>JADGRT010000071.1 GCA_017880715.1 Verrucomicrobiia bacterium
TCCAGCCTTCGACGGTCCTCGGGTAGTCCACCCCGATGCCGAAGATCTCGTCCAAGGTCTCGGAACTGGTCCAGATCCCCGTCGCGTAATCCAGAACATAGCTGCCGACCTGGGAGATTCGCTGCGACTCCTTCAGCCAGTACTCGCTGTCGCGGAGCGCCTTTTCGGCGCGCTTCCGGCCGGTTATGTCCACGGCGCAGACCATGGCCTGCTTCACGCCGGGAAGCTGCAGGGGAGCCGTAAAAACCAGGAAGCATCGCTCCTCGGTCCCATCGCTCCCATGGACCGGCAGCCACGCCTCGACGTTGTCGTGCCGTGCCTGGTTCCGAAGGGAGTCCAAAACCGACACTCGAAGCGGACATTGGCCGCAGGAAGGCCCGCAGCCGCAGCCGTCCGGGTCCTTCAGGGCGTTGAGGCAACCAATGGAGCCGCCGGGACGGAGTCCGAGCATGTCCACTTCCCGCCGGCCCGCGAATTGGGCCGCCGCCTCGTTCACCCTGCGAACACGGAGATCTTCATCCACCACGAGGAATACCATCGGGGCGTGCGCGTGAATCGCGGAAAGTTCCGCGTGAGCGTTGCGTAACTTCTCTTCGGCTCGCTTGCGTTCGGTAATGTCCTGCGCGGTGCCGCGCAGTTTCACGATCCGCCCGGAGGCATCGCGCTGGGCTTCACCGCGGATAATCCTCCAGCGTCGCTGGCCGTCCGGAAGAACCGCCTCCGCCTCGATCTCGTAGGGTGTCCCGTCCTGGCAGGCTCTTTGCGCCGCGGCCTGCAAACGCCCCCAACTCTCCGGAGTGTGGAATCGCTCAAGCCCCTTGAAGCCGTCGATGGGTTGTGCCGGATCGGCGCCGGCGAGTTGGTGAAGTTCGTCCGACCAGGTGACGGTGTCGCTCTGCAGATCCCATGTCCAGCTAGCCGCACCAGCCAGACGATGTGCCTCCTTGAGTTCGTCTGTTTTCTCCCGCAGGGCGCGCTCGAAGTGCTTCTGTTCCGTGATCTCCTGAACCACCACGTTGACGCCTACCACCCCGTGGCCGGCGTTCCTCAGGGGGTAGAGGCTGCCCAGCCACTGACGCTGGACACCCGGCCGAGCCAACGTGATCCCATGGATTTCCACGCCGATAACCGGCACGCCTGTGTCGAGAACGCTCCGGTGCAGCGGCTCCAATGTGGACGCCAAATCCGGCAAGGCTTCCCGAATCGTGCGGCCGAGGTGCCCGGCTACAGGCAAGCCGCCGATCTCAGCGAGGCGCTGGTTGACGCGCCGGAAACGCATGTCTGCGTCGACTACCGCGAATCCCACGGGCGAGTCCGCATAGATGCTCTCGATCTCCGCCAGATGCCGTTCGAGAACGGCTTCGTTGGCGAGCAGCCCTACCGCGGCCCGCTGGCGCTCGGTAGAGTCCCGGAACCAGATGGAGATACCGCCCCATGCCGCCGGCAAGACGCGCACCTCCAGCCAGCACGCCAGCTTGCGGTGGTAATATTCCAGCGTTCCGGGCACTCGCTCCGCCATGACGCGCCGGCTCTCGAGTTCCAGGTCGCCTCCGCCCAAATCGGATGACGATTTCCACGGAATCGTGCCGAGAAGCTCCGGCTTCGACTTGCCCCACAGCCGTTCCGCGGCGGAGTTCAGAAAGACGATGCGAAACGCCGAATCGCAGGCGACGAACCCATCGGCCGCGTCTTCGAGGACCCCAAGCGCGGCGGCGAAGCTGTCGTCCTGGAGACCAGTCGGTCGGTTTGCCATATCCATGGAGCCAGTGCTAATCAAACCACCAATTCAATTGCAAATCAAATTAATATTGAAAGATTCAGATGCCATTGACCTCTATTTTCGTCCCAGCAACCGCAGCCGCACGCTGAACGCCCGAGCCTGCCCGCGGCCGTAAGTCAGAAACTTCGGAGAGCCCAGAATGTTGTCCACCACGTTGGGGTTCAGGTTGCCCGTCAGGTTGTTATACCCAAAGCGCCACGCCCACAAATAGTGCAGCGCGCGGAATCGCCGTTCGAAGTGCAGGTTCACGTTGAAGTAATCCGGGTACCGCCGCGCGTTCGGGCCGCCCACCAGAAACCCTTCCTGGTCCACCACGTTGAACGGGAAGCCCGTGCGGTATTCCACCAGGTACGCGGCCGTGGTATTGCGCAGCAGGAATTGCATCCGCCGCGGCAGCGCCCGCTTGGGCATCGGCGCCCATCCCCACATGTGTACCCGGTTGGGCGTGTCCCAGGCGAACGGTCCCGGCATCTGCGGCGCGAACACGGGATTTTCCAGGCTGTAGTCCACCGCCGCATTGGAGCGCGTGCTCGACCGCGTGTACCCCAGGAACCACTCGAACTGCCCGGCAAAGGTGCGCCGGACGGCGAAATCCACCGCGTCGTAGCGCTCGCGCCGCGAATTGCCCAACTGGAACACCGCGCCCTCGTAGAACATCGGTCCGCTTTGCGGCGACTGCGTGTCGAACACAAACCCGCGCCCGCCGCCCCGCCACGTGTAGGCCGCCTTGGCGTAGAACTCGAACGGCAGCTTGCGCTCCACCGTGAGGTTTGCCGTCTGGTATTTCGGCGTCAAGAGCGCCCGGTCGTTCACCACGAAGGACGTCGGCACCGGGCCGTGCACCGTCCCGTCCGGCAGGAAGAAGGTCGAAAAGCTCGTCTGGCCCTGATCGCGCGCCAGCGTCTCCAGACCGATGGCGTCGTAGTAGACGCCCCATCCCGCCGAGATCTTGGCGCCGCGCAGCCTCTTGGGCGCCCACGCCACGGACGCGCGCGGCGCCACTTCCAGATCGCGCACCACCTCGTTCCATTCCGTGCGCACGCCTCCTTCGAGCGTCAGCCCTTCCAGCGGCGCCCAGTGATCCTGCAGGTACGCCGCCGCCTCCAGATTCTTGCGCTGCTGGAACGGATTCCCCGCGAACGTCACCAGGCGGGCCACCGAATTATCGTCGCGCAGCACCTCGTAATCGTGCCGCTCCACCTGCTGATGGAAGCTCTCCCGCTCCACATCCACACCGAATTTCAGGTGATGCTCGCCATGGAAATGCACCGTCGGCAGAAACAGGTTGGCCGTTGCCTGCTGCCGGTACCAGTGGCGATTCACGCCGCTGAAGTAATTACCGAGATTGCCCGACGGCGTGATCTCATATATGGCGTTGCCGCGCGGCGGATTGCGCAGCAGCCCGCGCGTATCGGCGAACCCGATATCGAGCAGCGCTCCGCCGAAATAGTGCTGGTCGCGAATGGTACTCATGTACGTCGCTTGCCGGATATTCGTCGTGGTCTCCACCGGATTCAGAATGTTCAACCCATAGCGGTTGGTGTCGGCCAGGTTGTACAGAAAGCTCATCGTCAAAATGTTGGCCGGCGTCAGGTTCACCTGGAAGCGCGAAAGGTCGCTGGCCGTCAAGCCGCTGGTGCGGTTGGCGCCGCGCGGCAACCCGTGTACGCTGTCGACGTTGTAGAACGCGTCGAGGCCGTTGTGGAACCAGGCGCGCCCCTTGACGATGGGGCCGGAAAACTCCAGGCGGGGTGTCCATTTATTGATGTAGAGGCCGTTATCGCTGGTCACCCCGGGAATGAAGTTGGTGCCCCCGAATCGCCAGCGGTCGTCGCCCATCTTGGTCTTGAGATCGAGCACGCCGGTCGAGCCCCGGCCGTTATCCGCCGCGTAACGGCTGTTCTCCAGGTCCATCGATTGGATCGTGTCGATGTTGACGCGCGCCTCCAGCCGTCCGGTCACCGGGTCGGAGATGTTGAACCCGTCCAGCGTATAGTTCGCCTGGTTGGTATCGCCGCCGTTGAAGTGGACCCGCCCGGCGCTGTCCTGTACCACGCCATTGAGCAGCGGCAGCGCGTTGCGATAGTCCTGCGGCGCCGGGTATGGCACCCCTTGGATTTCCGTATTCGCCAGTTCCTTGCGCTCCGAGGTCTGCTGCGGATCGATGGCCGGCGGCGAGTAGGTCACATCGATCTTGTCGGCGAACTCCTGGAGGTGATTCAGCCGGATGGTCAGTTGATGGGGGCCTGCCTCGAACGCTTGCCGGCTGTCCGTAAAGACGAAGAAGCCCAGGCGCTCCGCGCGCACGGCGTACTCGCCGGCCGCCGGCAGACTGGTCCGGAAGTTCCCCGCCGGGTCGGACGAAACCGTCACGATCCCGCCATCCACCGCACGCCACTCCACGCGCGCTCCGTCGACCGCCGCGCCGTTCTCATCCACCACGCGGCCGGTGATGGCCACCTGCGCATCGAGCGCGGCGCACGCGAGGCATGCCAGAATCAGAACTCGCGCAGTGTGACCCCTTGGCAGCATACCGGCAGGCAAACTTCTCCATGTTCAGGATACACCCCAAACACCTGGCATAAGGCTCCGCCTTGTGCATCCGAGCGAAGCTCCGACGACATGGAATGGCCCGAAAAAGCCGCTGTACGTGCCAAGCGCCTGCGCCAGATCCAGGAAGCTGGACTCTACCAGAACCCGTAGCCGATTTTCCGCAATTCTGGATTCTTAAGCGTCCCTGGAATCGTAAGTTGCTGAAAAACAGTACGCTTCTGGTGTCCCTGGCGTTGGCACTTAGCGTGCGTTATAGTTAATTGGTAGTCATAGCCGATAGGCGCTTACAAACGGCCCGGGTATGGCGGTGGCATTTTCCCAGACCGGGTTTTGAAGGCATTTCCAAAATCCTCTTGGCTCAAGTCCATGGGACGTTTCACGGTATCGCCCTCGCTTTTTGGGTGGTGATGGCCCTGGTCGCTATCTGGGGTTTTATCCAGGCCAATTCAGCCAACCAACAGGCTGAGATCAGCCTGGCCCAGCAGTTAGCTGCCCAGGCCGCGGATATGCTCAAACAGCCTTCCATGAATGAAATCGCGGTCTTGTTGACCATCGAATCGATCAATCATAACCCGGTAAGGGCCGCCGAACAACTGCTGGCAGATAGCTTGAGCCTCTTTCCAAGAACAATTTCCAAAATGACGAGTACAGAACGCCTCACGGCAGTTGTGTTCAGCCCAGATGGGAAGTGGGTCGCCTCGGGAGGTTGGAATAAAACCATACGGGTATGGGCGGCTGATACCGGGCAAGAGGTGAACAACCTGGTACAAGAAGGTCGCGTCACCTCTATCACCTTCAGCCTTGACGGAAAGTACATCGCCTCTGGTGGCCAGGATGGCACCGCCCGGATATGGGACGTGGCAAGCGGGCGCGAGTTGACGCGAATGACTTGTAACGGGGTCGTATGGTCAATCGCCTTTAGCCCAGACGGGAAGTGGGTCGTCACGGGCAGCGAGGATGGAACTGCCAGGGTATGGGATACTCGCAACGGAAGCGAAGTGGCACGGATGACCCATACGGGCATCGTTTATTCTGTCGCTTTCAGTCCGGATGGTCATCGTGTGTTATCCGCCAGCCAGGACAGCACCGCGCGGGTATGGGACCCGGCCAATGGTCACGAATGGGTGCATATAAAAAGCAGCAGCGAGCTGTGGGTAGCCGCGTACAGCCGAGATGGGCAGCGCATCGTCACGGCCGAATGGGACGGGGCAGTGCGGGTGTGGAACGCAAATTCCGGGATCGAGATGGTTCACATGCAGCATAATGAAGACGTCCGGTCGGTCGCCTTCAACCCGGATGGGACGAGAGTCGTTTCAGGCAGTGATGATGGCACCGCGCGGGTTTGGGATGTGTCCACCGGGCGTGAGTTATCCCGCATGCAACACAGCGGGCGGGTATTATCAACCGCTTTCAACCCAAATGGAAAACTGGTCATTTCAGGCAGTGAAGATGGCACCGCGCGCGTTTGGGAGGTTGAAACCGGGCATGAGTTGACCCGCATGCAGCATGAGGGGACAGTTTCGGCGGTGACTTTCAGCCCGGATGGAAAACGTGTGGCTTCAGCCAGTTGGGATGGCACGGCCAAGGTGTGGCAAACCCAAACCGGGCGGGAATTGGCACGGATGCAATTTGATGGCGGCGTGTCCGCCGTCGCCTTCAGCCCTGATGGCAAACAAGTGGTGTCCAGCAGCGATGATGGAATGGCGCGGGTGTGGAATGCGCAAAATGGGCAGGAACTGGCGCACATGCTGCATGGCGGCGGGGTAACCTCCGTGGCGTTCAGCCCGGATGGGAAATTGGTCATCTCGGGCAGCCAGGACAGCACTGCCCGCATCTGGCAGGCCATCAACGGACAAGAAGTGACCCGCATGGTTCACAGCCAGGCTGTTTGGGCGGTTGCATTCAGCCCGGATGGGAAAAGGGTGCTTTCAGGTGATCAGGATGGATTGGCGCGGGTGTGGGACGTGATTACCAGACGCGAGATGGCCCATATCAAACATGGCGGGCCAGTTTTATCCGTCGGATTCAGTCCTGACGGACAGCAGGCCGTGTCGGCCAGCCTGGATGGATCCATACGGGTATGGGATGCCCAATCCGGACGTGAAATAGCCCTCATGCAGCAAGATGGCTCTGTGCAGGTGGTCACTTTTAGCCCAGATGGGCAAAATGTCCTCTCTGGCGGACAGGACGGCATCGCGCGCTTATGGAATGCCCGCACTGGGAAAGAATTGTTGGCGTTGAGACATGAAGGGGCAGTAACATCCGCCGCTTACAGCCTGGATGGCAGGTGGGTTGCCACAGGCAGCCAGGACGGCACTTTACGTGTTTGGGATATTAAGACTGGGCTTGAAGTAGCCCGCATCCAAAACGACAAGGCGGTTTCATCCGTCGCATTCAGCCCGGATGGGAGTAAAGTCGCCTCAGGCAGCCAGGATGGCACCGCGCGAGTCTGGGTGTGGCGTAATCAAGATTTAATTGAGATGGCCTGCAGCCGGCTGGACCATAATTTAACCCAGGCGGAATGGAAACAATATATGGGCGACCGGCCCTACCACCTGACCTGCGCCAATTTACCTGCCGGTAAATGAACCCCTGGCAATAACTGCTCAACCATGGGGTGAAAGTTGCCGAATTTGAGGTAATTTCGGTTGCGAAGTAACCGCAATTACCTCAAATTCGGGCCATTTTCACAGAGGCTGAAGAGTTACAATTATTTAAGCCTGGATTCGGCCAGGCACTGATCGGCCGCGGCGGCAAGTTTATCCAGCTCACTTTTTATGTTTATCATCGCCGCTGTATCCTGGTACATCTTCCCAATTACCTTACCAGCCGGGATATCCACACAGGTGGTATAAAAGGGGGTTGTCATATCATCCAGAGTATCCTGATAAGGAACCTCGGCCAGGAAGACACTCCAGAATGGATCTTTTTCTATTTGAAGGGTTTTCGCCACCGATATATCGCCGGTTAGGGCCTTGAGCGCGAAGACCTGCTGCCCCGGATCGGTCGTCAGCCACTTGAGCAACTGCCACGCCTGGTCAACATGCTGGCTTTTGGAATTGATCCCCCATCCCATCCACATGATCGCGGCGTGGTGGCCTCCCGGTCCAGTGGGAAGCGGGACGGCAGTCCATTTCAAACCAGGCGTCTGAGTAAAGGTGTCTTGAAACCAGGGTCCCCAAAACGAACCCGAGATAGCAATCTTTCCCTCACTGAACAGCTTATCATTACTGACACCGCTCGCGCTCAAGTAAGAGACTGTTGGGGCCACATGATATTTGTGGATCAGATCGCGATACCAGGTCCAGGCAGCCACGGCATTATCACTGTTGATATACCCCGTAGTGATTTTACCATCAGGCGAGATGGTATGCGCGCCCCAGGAATACAAGAAGCTTTGGAAACCGCGCCACCACCCCGAATCGCTTACCCATTGGCCTAGAATAGTGCCCCATACCGTGATACTCTTAGGATTAAATTCTGGACTGGTTGAATCGTTGCCTGCATTATCGATGGTAAGCTTTTGCGCCATGTGCAGATATTGATCATAGGTCCAACCCTCTTTTGGAATTTCAAGACCAGCCTTTTTGAGCAAGTCGGTATTGACATAGAAAGCGCTTACACTGTAATCCTTGGCAATGCCGACCGGCTTGCCATCCACGAAACCGGTCTGGTAAACCGAATCGTAAAATGAATCCGCGGGATTAAAATGGTCCTTGGCCATCACTGAAGTCAGGTCCAGCAGGTAGCCCAGGCGGGCCACACGTGGCAAGTCAGAAGAATCAAACCCCACCAGGTCGGGGGCCGTGCCCGACTCCAGCTCATTTAAGCGCACGGTTCGATCTTCGGGGAGCGTAACGGTTTCAACCTTGATGCATGGATAGGCATTGCTGAAGGCTTTGATAACCTGATCCCAAAACTGGCGCCGGTCAGCGGAAGACCAATCGTGCACTCTGACGGTTATCTGACCGCCCGGGTCCTGGCAGGCAGCAGCAGTTGGGCTGGCCTTTTGTCCGACGGTTGGCGTCAAGATAGACCCAGCCGCTGGGACACAGGCAGTTAATAATGTAAAAATAAGTAGAAAAATCGCCAAATGCTTCAGATGGGAAATAATTTTAAGGAGCATATTTCCTCCGGTCAAAGTTTAAGTTCAGCCGCCTTCGGCTGGCCCAAACAGTCCAGAATCAGGCATTTTTTATGTTTAGCCGATCAGCCACAAGAAAAGAGTCCCAAAATTTGCCGGGGTTTATTCACGTGTGCCAGAGCAGTAACCAAATTTCTTTACACAATAGAGCATTGAATACATTTTATTCCCTTTCCGGCGGTTGTACAGTAACACTACTCCAGATATATGCGTGATTAACCGCCATATTAATGGCGCGAAGTGCTAGATATTTTTTGCCACTTTAGTGCATGAACTCATTGACAAATTAACATCCTTGCCGGCAACTCATTTAAATTTTCCATTTCCACGAAAGCCGGATGAGGAAGTTCCAATCAGCACCAGCGCGATAGCAAAAACCAATCCGCCCACCAGGGGGTGAATCAGGTGCATGATCAACAATATTGCCAGCCCAATACTGATTAATACCAGTAAGCCAATTGACAGTACCCGCTTCATGGATCGAATCCTCCTTAAATTTAATGCCATGGCAGAGGCAGAATCCCCTTTTGCCGTGCATCGGAAACGGTAACCAAATCGTAAAGATCATCGCCGTTTTGCATGTGGGGACACATCCTGGAATTCTTCGCTCCCCGGTTGGCTGCATCTGAAAAGCTGTACCGCCCGATCATAGTTGTCTCAATCACATAATAATTAGCGTTTTCCCGATCCATGCGCACAGTCATATTTGCGTGACCCGGAATTCAAAATCGAATTTTTTCATCAAGTGCCGCTACTATTTAAGGCGATCGGGGAGAAAGCAGCTATCCCACGATGATTATTATATCAACTCCGGGAAAGCCATCATTCCACTATTTTATAAATAGACACTGGTAAAGCATTATCGTGCTTAAAACCCATTCTTTTAATTGCCTAATCTTTTAAATGAATTCTTGAGTTTTCTCTTGCTTAAATTAGATAAATACAATAGAATAAATGTGCTTTTTTTGAACCGGCCGCAGCCCTCCATTAAAACGAACCATCAGGGGAATGCGCCAATGCATACAAGGCACATAGTTTATGAACGATACCATACACGTCGATCAATTGAGTAAAACTTACCAGGTTGCGGAACGCGAAGGCGGTTTCAAGGCGGCCGTAGGTGGTTTCTTTCGTCGAAAATACCGCGATGTACACGCCGTCCAACAGGTGAGCTTCAATATTCAGCCCGGCGAGGTCGTCGGCTTCCTGGGACCAAACGGCGCAGGCAAGACCACCACCCTCAAGATGCTCTCCGGCCTGGTCTATCCGACCAGCGGCAAAGCCCAGGTGATGGGTTTTAACCCCTGGGAGCGGCGCACCGACATGACCGCGAACTCGGCCCCCACGAAGAAGGCGTTGGCGACCAGCAGCAGGACGGACACCGCGAGCGCGGCCCCGGTGCTCACTCCTCCCCCCGGTCGAGCCGCCAGACGCGCAGGCGGTCGATGCGGC
>JADGRT010000438.1 GCA_017880715.1 Verrucomicrobiia bacterium
AGCATTATCGGGCGCGGCTCGGTGGTCTATAGCAACACCGCCTGGCGCGGAGTTCTGCCGGCCCATGCCATCGCCAAATTGCGGCAAACCATTGAGATTGTCACCCGCCGGAAAACCAACGAGTAATCCAGGCAACCCGGACTCTGTGCCATGGGCCAGTTTGCCAAATACGCATGATCAGCTCCGTTGAATCCCAACCCGCCGGCGCCGGCAGTAACCTGGTGGCCCAGGTGGAACATTTTTTTTCGCCGGACGGCGTCCTGTCGAAGTCCAAGAATTTCGAGTACCGCCCGCAACAACAACAAATGGCGGGGGCCGTGGCGCGAGCGCTCGAACAGCAAGAACATTTAATCGTTGAGGCGGGCACCGGCGTGGGCAAGAGTTTGGCCTATTTGATCCCCGCCATCCTGTTTGCCGTGGCCCATAAGAAAAAGGCCATCGTTTCCACCCACACGATCAATTTGCAGGAGCAATTGATCGACAAGGATTTGCCGATGCTGGCGAAAATTCTCCCGACGCCGTTCAAATACACCATGCTGAAAGGCCGGCATAATTATATCTGCTCGCGCCGCCTGCATCGGGCCATGAAGCAGGCGGATGGCTTGTTCACCTCGCCGGAAATTCAGGAATTGCACCGGCTTTACGAATGGTCCAAGTCCACCCAGGACGGAAGCTTGTCGGATTTCGAAATCGAGCCGGATCCGAAAGTCTGGGCGCAGGTCTGCTCGGAGCGCGGCCTTTGTTCGCCCAAGCTTTGCGGTCCGCAATCGGATTTTGGCAAGGAACACGGCCCCTGTTTTTTCCAGCGTGCGCGCAACCGCATCCTATCCACCGACGTGCTGGTGTTGAATCACACGCTTTTCTTCATGCACCTGGGCGGGCTCGAAGAAACCGTCAAGGGCGGCGTGCTGTTCAAGAACGATTTCGTGATTTTCGACGAGGCGCACACGCTCGAAAACGTGGCCGCCAAACACATCGGATTAGGCGTGTCGAGCGGCCAGATCCGCTTTGCCTTGCAGCGCTTGTGGAATCCGCGCACCGAAAAAGGCTTGCTGGCCCAAATGCGCCAGGGCGCCGTGATCAAGCTCGTGGCCGAGCTGCTGAAATACAGCGACGATTTCTTTGCGACGGTGGAGGAAGCCTGCGAACGGCTGCAAAAAGCCAGGCAGGCAGACGGCGAACGCGCGGCCGCGGAGGGCCGTAAAAAAACGCGGGCCTGGACCGAGTTGCGCATCCACCAACCGGATCTGGCCGAGGACATCGTCACGCTGCCTATCCAGCGGCTGCGCGAGGCGCTGGCCCGGCTCATCGAGTCCAGCGAGGACAAAGACACGGGCGAGGAGTTGATGGAGTGCAACCGGAAACTGGCCGAATTGCGCGAAGAAGTCGCCCTGTTCTTAAGCCAGGAGGCGCCCGAGCATGTTTATTGGGTGGAACGCGGCGGCAAGGGATTGAAGAATGTGGAACTCAACGCGGCACCGATTCAAGTGGCGGATTTCCTGCGCCGCCGGCTCTTCGGCACGGATACTTCAGTCATTCTTACCAGCGCAACCTTGTCCACGAGCGGATCGGTCGAAACATCCTCACCGTCCCAAAGTGCGACGGCTGGAATGCCCGGCGAAAAAGCGTCCGGCCTGCGCACGGCGCAGGAACGCCGCACCCATGCTAAAAGCTCCCAGGCGAAGACCTCCGGTCTGGAATACGTGGCGCACCGGGTGGGCGCGGAGGAAGCCGAATTGCTGCAAGTGGGCTCGCCGTTCGATTATGAACGCCAGATGAAACTGTTCGTCGTGGGCAAGATGCCCGACCCGCGCGAGGCCGGCTACACCGACGCTTTGGCGCATTGGATCGAGCATTTCATCCGGCTGAGCCACGGCAAGGCGTTTGTGCTGTTCACCAATTCGCGCCTGATGCTCGAGATGGGGGAGCGGATGCAGCCGGTCTTCGAAGATTTGGGGGTGGAATGTTTTGTCCAGGGGACGGGCACGCCGCGGTCAGTAATGCTGGAAAAATTCAAGGCGGATGTGAATTCGGTGCTGTTTGGCACGGACAGTTTCTGGCAGGGCGTGGATGTTCCGGGCGAGGCCTTGTCGAATGTCATCATCACCCGGCTGCCCTTCGCCGTGCCGGACCATCCCTTGATCGAGGCGCGGATCGAGCACATCGAGGCGCACGGCGGGAATGCCTTTATGGATTACTCGCTGCCCGAGGCCATCCTGAAATTCCGGCAGGGCGTGGGCCGGCTTATTCGCTCGAAACAGGACTCGGGCATCATCGTGGTGCTGGACAATCGCGTGCTGACCAAGCGCTACGGCCAGGCCTTTCTGGACGCGCTGCCGAAGTGCCCAGTGGAAGTGGTGTGAGCGGAAGACGGACCCGTACTGGATTGTAGCAGCCGATCAGCGACGCCGGTCGATCAATCGCGCGGTCAGGCAGTTTCGGTCGATGGCAAACTCGGTTTGGGTGGCCAGGGCGATCAGTTCCAGGGCTTCCCAGCCGTTGAGATCGAAGCCGGCGAAGCTGGCCCGATAGAAATGCCACGACACGGGGGCATTGACCCCGGGTTTAACCGTCATCCAGAGACGACGGGGCATGATACGACGGGTCATGATGGGGTGCAGAACGGCCCAGTTGCGGTCGTTGAAAACTGGACCGGCCGCAAATGGCTTTTTCTTCAGTCGTTCCGCGGTGGAATCATGGTTTACGATCAACCGCGGCCTGTCCAGCGGATCGGCCGGAGTGAAAAGCAA
>JADGRT010000439.1 GCA_017880715.1 Verrucomicrobiia bacterium
GCGCCATTTCCCCCAGCTCGTTTTCGGGGCCAGCTTGCCGGCTTTGGCGGCGGCGAGGTAGCGATAGACCGTGCGCCGCGCCACCGCGAAACGGCGCCCGGCCTCGGCCTTGGAACCGCCGGCCTGGAGAAATTTCACGACCCGTTCGCGTAAATCCAACGTATAGGCTTTCATGCCCCAAGCCTATCACCCTACGTGCCAATGTCTATGTTAATTGCTATATCAAAAAACCCAAAGGGCTTGGAGGGGAGTATCAAGTCGCCGGAGCCAACCGCCGTTGGCGCTGGCCGTTCCGCTGTCGCGGTTCACATCGCGAGTCGGCGGTGGCTCAGCTTTCCGCCACCCCGTTGCGGACATACTCGTGGTCGTTGATTTGCCCGCGCCCCGGAGCCGGAGCCGGGGCCAGCGGGGCATGGACTTCGCCTACCAGTTGTTTGTTGGATTCATCCATGCAAACCACAAAGGCGGCGCAGCTGTCGGGCGGGATTTTCCAGTATTTGCTCAGGTGAGGCTTGAGCGCGTTTTTTTTAGCGACCGGTGGATGCTCATGGTGGAAACGCGCGGGGCGATCTGGAGTTCCACGACCTTTTCGGCCAGCAGCCGCACCGTCCACCGGACGTGCCCCGCTGGCGCGGGCGAACACGCCAAGGCCGTCAACCGGGCGTCAAAGGCCCCGTCGAAGGTGAGCTTGGGCGGTTTGACCGCCGGTTTACGAACCAGAGCGGCTTCGATCCCTTCCTCCAGGAACCGTTCCTTGAGATGCTCGATAGTGCGGGTGGTGATGCCCAACGCCGTCGCCACATCGGCAACTTTCCACGGATACCCATGCGCGCCAGCGTCGCACAGCAGCAAGGCTCGCGCATGGATGAATTTCGCGGCGGCCGTCTTGCCGCTGCGCGTCAGTTCTTCGAGTTGGCCGCGCTCCTCCAAGGTGAGGGTGACTTTGTATCGGGGGGCTTTCATGCCCCGATATTCTTGCATGAAAACACCCCTGTCAATATGCGAACTGTTATGTGTTACAGGATGCTGGTGCTTACTTGCGCTGTTAACAGATAATATGTATTTTACGGTGCCTGTCACGAACAGCACCACAAATCAGTTGCAATCCGGAGGATCGGCAGATTTTAGAACGCTGGGCTGCCAGCCGAACCGAACCCAAACAAACTGTGGACCGTGCGCGGATCATTATCGGTTGCTTGGCAGGCAAACGCGTCGGCGACGTTGCCGGCGAATGTCGCACGCGTCCCAACACGGTGATCAAGTGGCGGCAGCGTTTTGTTCAAAGCGGGCTGGCGGGACTGCGTGACGCCCCACGGCTTGGGGCCAAGCCGGTTTATGGCGCGGACTTTCGCAACCGGGTGCTGGCCGTCTTGGAGCCGCCGCCGCCCGCTGGGCAAGCCAGTTGGGATGGCCCGGCGGTGGCGGCCAAACTCAACGGCTCGGTGCAGGCCGTATGGCGCGTCTTGCGCAAAGAAGGGGTTTGCCTGCAACGGCAACGCTCTTGGTGTGTCCGCACGGACAAGGAGTTTGCGGTCAAAGCGGCCGACATGGTCGGCTTGTATCTCAATCCGCCGGAAAATGCCTTGGTCGTCAGCGTGGATGAAAAACCGAGCATCCAAGCCTTGGAGCGGGCTGTCGGCTATGTGGAAACGGACAGCGGCAAAATTGTGCGGGGGTGCAAGAGCACCTATAAACGGCACGGAACCTTGAATTTATTTGCGGCGCTACAGGTGGCCACGGGACTCATTCAAACCAATCCCACCACACTGAAACGGCGGGAGGAGTTCCTGCCATTCATGGATCAGATCGTGGCGGACACGCCTGCGGATCGCCAGTTGCATGTCATTTTAGATAATTACTGCACGCACAAGCGCTGTGAGGCTTGGCTGGCCAGTCACTCCAATGTGCATTTTCACTTCACCCCAACTTCCGCCAGTTGGTTAAACCAAGTCGAGATCTGGTTTGGCATCCTGACGCGCAAGGCGCTCCGGGGAGCCAGTTTCAAGAATGTCACCGAACTACGCCAGGCCATTGCCGCGTTCATGGCCGCATACAATCCCAAGGCCAAACCCTTCAAATGGCGCAAGCGGGAGGTCAAAGGTTCGTAACTGCACAATACTATCCTTAATCTACGCGATTAGGCACTAGAATACACAACAGAATAAAACTTAACACAATTTGAGACAACATTGATGATTCCAACTTCGGATCAGCAGGTTGCAGGTGCAAGTCCTGCTATGCGCACCATTTTCCCTTTGGAAAATGAGGGTTTACTTGACTCCAACACAGATTTCTCTGCCATGGTGAAACTGTTTTACACCGGGCCGGTCGTCAACGCCGAGCTGCTCGTGATGATGCTGGAAAAACACGGCCTCGCCGCCACGCAGAATTTCGTGGACGCCACGGCGCCGGACGACGGCGATTTAAGCCGCCCCGCCGAGGTCTTCGTGCCGGAAGCCGATTGCGACCGCGCCTGCCAGCTTTTCTACGCCGAGCGGGAAGACGAACTTTGAGGATGGCGGATCGAGGGTGACGCAGCGGCCCCGGCCATTTTCCATCTTCCATTCGCCAGCCTCGTTCGGCTACTCTTTCCCAATGTTCGACATCGTCCGCCCGCAAATTTCGACCGCCGCCGACAAGCTTACGCACTTGCGGAGGTTTCTTTGACGTCGCCAGATTGAACCTCCGCCTCGCCGAACTGGAATCCCAGATGACCGGCGAAACTTTCTGGAACAATCAGGAAGCCGCC
>JADGRT010000440.1 GCA_017880715.1 Verrucomicrobiia bacterium
AAAAACCGCTCGGCTCTGCCACCGGCACTCGGGCGGAAACAGCGGGTCCGGTGGAAAAAAGATTCATCAGCGCCGCCCACCCGGCGCCCGCGCTATTCAGGACCGGAGCGGATTCGATGACCACCACGCCGTTGCTAAACGAATTCGCCAGTTGCATCGCACCGCCGCCGTTGAAACTGGCAATGGTGAAATCACCCGCCATCAGCGGCCCGGTCCAGAGCATGCCCAGCCATATCAAACGCTTCATCATGTAACTGGCTGAAATTTAGCCCTACTTTCGCTACTGGCGAGGCTTTTTGATCTGACCGCGCCGGAAACTACGGCTGCATTGGGGTGACGACCCGGTAGAAGCGGGTCGGGATGGACGTCGCGACGTTGGTCACGGTGTAGTCGCTGCTCGCCGCCACCGGCGGAAGGTTTTCAAGCCTCAGCCAATTCGTGATGGCGCCGAGTGAGTCGCGGTACTCCACGGAGTAGCTTTGGCCAGCGACCACGCCGAATCCGAAGGTGAAGACGTTGTCCGCAAAGAGCGGCGTGCTGAGGTGGATCGGTCCGCCGAGGCTCACGGTCCAGGCCTGCGAGCGGGTTGGGCGGTTGGTGCTCTGCCACACGCCTTGCGAGTTCTTCCGCACGGCTTCGACGTGATAAGTGCCATTAGTCAGGTCGGTCAGTTGAATTTCCTGCGGCTTGACACACCAGAGGTCCCGCGGCGCGGTTTGATTGAGGAGCACGTTGGCGCCTGGACTCACGGTGTAGCTGAAAGTGTTGGCCGTGACGTTGGTAATAGTGAACCGGCCATTGAAATAGGGCGTCAGGGCATCGGCGCCCAGCATTTCGATGGTATCCCCATTCGCGTAACCATGGTTGGTAACCCCAGTCGTGGCGGTATTTCCTGAGAGGGTAATCTGATAAACGGGCGTAAACTGCTGGATTTCCTGGCTCCAGGCATTGGTAAAGTTCTCACCTGCCAGGCGAAATTTGTACCCGTACATGTCCAGGCCAGATACGGTCAAAGTGGCGCTGGTCTGCAAGGTGAGGGCCGGCGGCTCGCCGCCGATCACCGCGTTGGTTGATACGTATATTCCCATGTCCACGCCATTGAATCCCGTGCCAATGGCTGGCGAACCGGGCAGCAGATGGACGTCCGGAACCAAGCGGTTGGTGATGACGAAGGAATCGAAATCAAAGCCGTCGAAGCCATTCGTATAGTCGTTCACGTTGATTTCCACCAGATTCGTGGGGAAGACAAACTGCGGATCCACGTTCAGGTTGTTCGTGCCCAGGTAGTGGAACTGCGACGGGAGGATGCAGTTGTTCACCGTCACCTGCGGCTGGCCTCGGCTCAATCGGCCCGTGTCAAAGGCCCGCGGATCCGGCACGTCCACCAGGGCGCCGTTGGTCGTCCCGCTCTCCGGCTGGTTATTCCAGAAGATGCAGTTCTCGAGGTAGCTCTGCCGCCCCGGTCCCGCATCCATCCGGTCGGTCTCGTCAAACATGACCCCCGCGTTGTTGGCGATAAACACGTTGTTGTAGATCTGCGAATACGCGCCCGTCTTGCTGATGATCGCCACGTCATTCTGGTAAAACACATTCCGCACCACCGTCAGGTGCTGGTTGAGCATATTGGCCACGCCCAAGCTCCCGCCCGGCCCCGTTGTCACCCCCGCCGAAAGGCCGTGGTTGCCGGATTTGCCCTCGTTGGCATGGCTGATGAAGTTCCCCTCAATGTGCGTGTCGGTCTCGTTATCATCAATGATGTCATCGCCCGAGCCGGTGAATAGGTTGTTGATGACCATGGCCGCCGGGCCGCCTTTGACGCTGATCCGGTTCAGGTGGAAGATGTCGTTGTCTCCGGTCTCCTTGCCAAAAAGATTCCCGTCGATAATGAACCAGCCGTCGGCCAGCATGTTCTCGGCGGTGCAGTGATAAACACTCCCCAGGTCGCCGAGGGTCGAATGTCGAATGATCACCTGCGGCTGCCAGATGTCGAACCACTTGGAGCTTTGATTATTGTTGAGGAAGGCGCTCCGGTCGATCAGCACTTGCGAATTCTTGATGGAAACCGCCGGGTTGACCGAACCCGCATAATCCACATTCACATACGCCAGCACGTTGGATTGGCGCGCGTTGTTGAACGAAAATCCGGCCCAGTAGCCGCTGGTCCCTTGGCGCGTGAAGCGAATCCGGCTGTCCGGGGTGCCGGCGGCCAGCAATTGTCCGCCGTTCACGACAACGGCCGCAATGCTAGAATCCTGAATCCATCATGACAACTCCCGGGAGAGAGAGACCGTGACGCGAATCGATGTGCGCTGGATGGCCGCGCTGGTGGTGATGCTGCTGGCCGTTCCTGCACTCGCCTTCGGGCAGACCGACGAGATTCAGGTTTACGATGGCAGCATGGCCGTTGTCGAAATTGGGTTTTTGCCCGCAAACAGCATGGTTCAATCCACAAACCGCTTCGTCAGATTTCCATAGGCATCAATCCGCCGGTCGCGCAGGAATGGCCAGTGGGTGCGCGCGGTGTCCACCTTGGCGAGGTCAACGGGCACAATCAAAATTTCCTCTTTATGCGCGCCGGTTTTGGCAAGAATTTCGCCGGAAGTTCCGGCCACAAAACTTTGACCCCAGAATTCAATGCCTTTGCCCACGAGTTTTTCATGCCCGATGCGATTGGCAACGGCGACGTAGCAGCCGTTGGCGATGGCGTGGCTGCGCTGGATGGTTTCCCACGAGTTGTGCTGGCGTT
>JADGRT010000441.1 GCA_017880715.1 Verrucomicrobiia bacterium
GAAAAATGGTGTTCAGCAAATCAGCAAGGCGATGGCCGCCTTGGGCCATGCGTTGTTCCGTGGTGGCCATGGCGGTATTGAGGTAGCTGGTCGAGGGCGTGGCGCTGTTGGTGATCCCGACATAGCACACTGTTTTAGCCAGGTTCAAACCTTCCTGCGCCCAGTTCATGGGGTTTGGAATCGTGCCGGGATTCGTGCTGTAATTGTAAGGATAGTCCGCTTCGATTAAAGCCACTTTGGCGTTCAGCGTGTTCTGGCTGGCGGTGGAGAGCGGACGCGAAAGTGAGTTGGTCAAGAATCCTCCGCCGGCATCCCAGAGCGAATGAAGGTTGAACCAACTGCTGACATTATTAGTGATGAGGGAAAAAGAATTGCCGCCGGCATCCCCGCCGGTGTGGGCGGCGGAAACGGCCGTGGAACAATGCAGAGGTTGTTGGATGTCGCCGACGAAATGGATCAGATAACGCAAACTGACAGCCTGATTACTTTGAATGGCAGTTGGATTTTGCAAAGTGGCGATGCTCAAGTTGATGGCTTGAACGACGTCAAAGGAAGCGACCGCCACGCCAGAGGTTGAAGTGCCATCAAGGCTGAAAGGCAAATCAATATAATGCCAGATGCCTGTGCCCAGTGAACCTTTGAAATCATCGGCCCACGAGGCGGACGTCACGAAATTGCTTGAGTCTGAACGGCTGTAAGTCCCCAGAGGCACGGCGATGAGAGCGTCGCACTTGGCCTTGGCTGCGGGATTGAGATGGGTATACGCGATCTGGGCCACGACCATGTGGCCTTCGGCATTCCAGGCCTGAACGGAAAGTTGCAGGCACAAAAAGGCGCAGAGACTGGCTAAACATTTGGTCATGTTCACCTTGGCAAATCGTTAATCAAAGCAGCATTGTTTCAACATTATCAATGCGTCACGCCATGAACGCCAACAAAAAATTCCCCGTAAAATGCTTTAGGGTGGCGGTGGAGCAGAAAGTCCATCCGCCTTTTTGTTTTTCATTTTATTCAAATTGGTCGAAGATTTGAAACCATGTTTCGCATCGGCACAGACCTCGGCGTGCCGGTGGCAGTCCCCTGCCAGCCGGAGCACCGTCGCTATTGAAATTTCGACTTCCTTCCGTCTCAACCAGTGCAGTAATGTTACACCCATAGCACTCCAAAATTCCATGCGACCACATCTTATTTGTGCAATCTTGGCTCTCGCCGGTTCCCCCGTCTGCGCCGCCGAACCGGCTGCCGCGACAAACTCCGCGCCGGTCACCAACCAAACGCCAGCCCCCGCCGCTCCACTCCCGCGCACCGACGCCAATGGCAATCCCCTTCGCCGGGCCCCAACCGGACATGTCTCGAATTATGATGAGGCCAAGGCCGGCACTTACACCCTGCCCGATCCGCTCGTGCTGCAGAATGGCCGGCCGGTGCGCGACGCCGAAACCTGGTTCAAGGAGCGCCGGCCGGAAATCCTCAGGCTCTACGAAACCCGGATCTACGGTCGTGTCCCGGAGCGTGCACCCAAGGCCACGTTCAAAGTCGTCGAGACGGACCCCAAGGCCATGGACGGCCTGGCGGTGCTCAAGCTGGTCCAGATTCATTTCGGCGACAAACCGGACGGTTCCAACGTGCAGTTGCACGTCTATCTTCCCGCCAAAGCCAACGGACCGGTCCCGGTGCTGCTCCACATCGTTTTCTTCGGCAACCCGCCCATCCCCGGCGCGACGCCGGACGCCGCCCCGTCCGGCTCGGGAAGACGGCCGGCTTTCCGCGAAGCCGGGCCCATTGCGGACATCCTCGCCCAGGGCTACGGCTACGCCACCTTCCGCTATACCGAGGTCCAGCCTGACTCCTCCAACATCTTTCGGTCCGGCGTCATCGAGCTCGCCCTCGGGCCGGGCCGGATCAAACCCGCCACGGACGAATGGGGCACCATCAGCGCCTGGGCTTGGGGCGCCAGCCGCGTGCTCGATTACTTTGAAACCGACCCGGCGGTGGACGCCCGGCGCGTTGCCCTCATCGGCCATTCGCGTTTGGGCAAGACGGTCCTGTGGGCCGGCGCGCAGGACCCGCGTTTCGCCCTTGTGTTCTCCAGTTGCGCCGGCGAGATGGGCTCCGCGCTTGCCCGCCGCGACTACGGCGAGACCATTGACGACATGGCCGCCAACTTCCCATGGCAGTTCGCCGGCAACTTCCAGAAATACTCCGGCCACTGGAACGACCTGCCGGTGGACGCGCACATGTTGATCGCCCTGAACGCCCCGCACCCGGTGTTCATTACCGGCGGCACGCAGGACCAATGGGCCGACCCGCGCGGGGAATTTCTCGCCGAAGTGGCCGCCGGACCGGTTTACCGCCTACTCGGCAAAAAGGACCTCGGCACGAGTGACGGGCCACCCCTCGATACACCGTTGATCTCGGGCGATCTCGGCTTCCTCTATCACACCGGCGGGCACACGATCGCCCCCGGTGACTGGAAAACTTTCCTCGATTTCGCCGGCAAATATCTGAAGCCGAAGCCCGGGAACTCCCTGAATCCCAACGAGGCCCTATGATGTCCCGTCTCTTTTCCTTTCTGGCCGCCTTCCTCCTGATTGGGTCGCTCCGGGCGGAGGATCTTTCTCCAGTCCGCCTTTACGCGCTCACCTGCGAACACCTGCAAAATCCCGTCGGCATTGGCAATCAACAGCCGCGCCTGTCGTGGAAACTCCGTTCCGACCGCATTGGTGAGGTCCAGACCGCCTG
>JADGRT010000442.1 GCA_017880715.1 Verrucomicrobiia bacterium
GAGGGTTGAGGGTTGAGGGTTGTGGGTTGAGAGTGGGAAGGGCGGACTCGTGTTGCGTGTTGCGTGTTGCGTGTCCGACGGGGCCCGCTTCGGTCGGCTGGCTTTGGACTTTGGACTTTGGACTTTGGACGGATTCGGCCCAGACGCGGACTTCTGGGATTTGGCCGGGGTGGACGAATTTAACGGCATTTGCGAGCAGGTTGGAGAAGCACTGAGTCAGGCCGGCCTGGTTGCCGAGCACAACGGGGAGGCGGGTATCAATGTGGATGTTCGCGTGAGGCGGTTGGAACTCGGGATAAGACTCGAGAATGCCCCGCAGGAGGGCGTCGGCGTCCACGGGCTCCGGCTCAAAGTGCTGGCGCACCACTCCGCTGTACTGGAGGGCGTCGGTGATGAGCTTGTCCATCCGGTCGGCGGCGTCCACGATCTGGCGGATGTATTCCAGGCGGGTGGGCTCGAGGCACTCGGAGCATTCTTCCAGGAGGACGCCGCCGAGGCTGTACATAGCGCGAAGGGGGGCGCGCATGTCGTGGGTGATCGTGTAGGAGAAATGCTCCAGTTCGGCGACGGTCTCCTGGAGTTTGGTGGTGCGGTCGCGGACCTTTTGCTCCAATTCCGCGTTGGCCTGGGCCAGATCCAGCCGGGCGGCGCGCAAAGCTGCTTCGGCCTGGGTGCGCTCGGTGATTTCCGCTTGCAGCCGGGCGTTCCACGAGGCAACGGCGTCGGCGAGTTCATGCTGGCGCACCGAGCCGACCATCAAGGCCTCGTTCATTGCGAGCATGTTTTCATGGAAATGGACGGTCTCGGTCACTTGAATCAGGACTCTCACGGGGCATTCATCCGCCATCACCGGCCACATCGTATAAGACCAGAAGACCGGATGCGGTTTGGAATGTTGCTGTTCCGTGTGGCTTTCGGGCTTTCCCGTGCGGAGAACGCGGTCAAGCAACCTCACACATTCGTCCTTCTCCGGCAGCATTTCGCCGAACGATTTTCCGACGAGTTGCTCCGCGGGTTTATCCATCAGCCGACAAAAGGCGGGATTGACGTAGCGCACGATATGGCTGGCTCCCTCGACCGAGACCATCGGCAGGGGTGCGCGCTCGGCGACGGCGCGGCAGAGACTCGGCCAGTCGGGTGGCGGGTTCCCTGCGCTCGGGGTTGGTTTGGCGCCCATATTCCCCTCTACTTCGTCGCCTTCGGCTCCGGGGCAGCTTCGTCTTCCTGCGCCTTGCGCGGGCCGGTTTGCTGGGGGATTCCTGTGGTCAACCCGGTGTAGTCCGTGAGCCCCGGGCGGATGACCACCAGGCCCTTGTCCGTGATGATATATTCGCGGATGTCCTTGCTGTGATTGCCACCGCGCATTTTGACGACGACTAGCACCTTCCGAAGCTGGCCATCGATCTCCACATAGCGAAGCCGGATAATGTCATCGGTCAGAAACGAAATCGCGTAGTGGCTAAGCTGCAGCGAGGTAAACGAATCTTCCACCTCGACCGTGCTGAGAATCGTGATCCCGGCTCCCGTCAGCGCCCCGATCATTCGGTAGAGGGACTCGCGAAAGTCGGCGCGGAAGCCGGGCGCCAGCGCCATCTCGAAACCGACCAGCGAATCGATCACCAGCCGTTTTGCGCCGATCCGTTCGATGGCATCGAGAACCTCTTGCATCATTTCATCCACCGAAAGGTCGAGCGGCCGAAGGTAAAGAGTCTCGAATATTCCCTTTTCTTGCGACGTTTTTAGATTCAGGCCAAAACTGCTCGCCCGCTGCAGGTATCCGTGCGGGCGCTCTTCGAAGATCGCCACAATTCCCGGTTCCCCCTGACGCAGGCCTTCGGCGATAAACTGCGTCGCCAAAGCCGATTTGCCCGTCCCCGAAGGCCCGGTCACCAGGAGACTGTCGCCTTCGAGGATGCCCCCGCACATCATCTTGTCCAACTCGGGAATGCCAATGGAAAGACGCCGGCGCCGCATCGTTTTCGTTTTGCTGCCGACCAATCCCAGCGAGCGCGAGAACGCTTGCAACCCGCTGTTGCCAATGCGCATGGTATGCAATCCCGGCACCGAGGCCTGCCCGCGCAGTTTCATGATTTGCAATTTCCGCACCACGGAATTCCTGTCCGCCACCTGCGAGAGCCAGAAGATGCCATCGACGATGGCGAACAGCGGATTGTCGCGAATCTCTTCCACGACATATTCGCCGACCAGAAATGTCGTGGCTTCCCAACTGGTCAGAAACTGTGCGAGCCGCTGGATGAACGATTGCATCTCCACTTCGCTCGCGCCGCCAATCGCTTTGCGCACCACGGTGCGAAAGGAATCCACTACCACAATCTTCGGATTGGCCGCCGTGACTTGCCGGATAATTTCCTCCAGCACCGCGTTCAAATCCTTCTCCAGCAACAGGTCGCCCAGGTTAATAAAGCGAATGGCCTGGCCCAACTTGGATTCGTCGAAGAACGAGTATTGTTGCTGATAGCGCAGCATCTTGAGAGTGGGTTCGCCGAGGACGGTGAAATAAAGCGCCGGCTGCTTTGGCGTGGCATTGGCGAAAACGATCTGGTGGGCCAGCGTGGTCTTGCCGCAACCGGGCGTGCCGGCGATGATGTTGAAGGAGAATTCCGGGATGCCGCCGCCCATAATCTCGTCGAGCCCGCGCACACCGGTCGGCAGTTGGCGTATGGTGACTTTAGCAGGTTGGCTCATGACCTTTTTCGGCTGTGTGAGTTTGGC
>JADGRT010000072.1 GCA_017880715.1 Verrucomicrobiia bacterium
CTGAGCCGGGCGCAACCGGTTCAGCGCGTCCTGCGCGGCCTGGCTTTCGGCCGCTTTTTTGCTTTTGCCGGAGCCGCGCCCCAGTTCTACGCCCGCGTGGTGGACGATGCACTCGAAGACGCGATCGTGATCCGGACCGGTGGCGGCGACTAGCGAGTACTTGGGCGGCTCCGGCGATTGCGCCTGCAAAAGCTCCTGAAGTTCGCCCTTGGGATTATCGAGATTGGGGATGGCAAGAAGTTCGCCAAAGGCTTCCCGGAACAGACGCAGGATGCAGACTTTCGCGGGTTCGTATCCCCCATCGAGAAACAGGGCGCCCATCACCGCTTCGAAGGTGTCGGCTAGGGTCGAGGCCCGTTGCCGTCCGCCGCTGGTTTCTTCGCCGCGGCTTAACCGCAGATAATGTCCGAGACCGAGGCCGCGTCCGCGCTCCGCCAATGTTCGGCGATTCACCATTTCGGCTCGCGCCTGGGTGAGCAGGCCTTCCGGGGCGCTGGGAAATTTTTCGTAAAGTTCGCGCGACAGGACCAACTGGATCACCGCGTCGCCCAAGTACTCGAGCCGCTGATTATGTTGTGGCGGGGGTGGAGTTTGGGCGGTCTCTTCCCGCACGAGCGAGGGATGGGTCAGGGCCAGTTCCAGCAACGCCAAATGGCCGAACTCATAATCCAGCAGCTTTTGAAACGCAGCGAGGTCGGACACGGCTTAAGCGGGCGAAAGATTGGCCGGCGAAGGTTCGGCGGCAGGGATGGCCGCCGGGGTTGGCGCTGCTGGTTCGGACGCCGCCGATTCAGCCGCGTCATTGGCGGCGGCGCTCTCCTCGGAAGTGGCAGCCGCATCCGCCGGAGCCGCCGGGGTCTCTGGAGAGGGGGCCGGCGGATTGAAACCGTGTAGCAGAAGTTCGGAAACCTGGCGTTGAACGGCTTCGAGCTGGCTGAGGTGGAGATCCAAATCCGGAATGGTAAAAACATCGCCGGTCTTCGGATGTTCGTAAATAGTCACACGCTGGCCGTCCTGCACCGTTTGCGCTTTGACTTTGAACAGCCGTTTCCGCTCGAGCATGGCGGCGAGGATGTAGCGGGACGGCGCGGTTGCCGGATTGTTTTCCGCCACGAGTTTGCGGAGCAGGGATTCGGCGTTTTCCTTTTGGATGGGCTCGGGCGGCGCGAGTGGCGGCACACTAAACACGCCCTGCCAGAAGGAGATAAACCCTTTGCGGTCGGTGGCGCCCTGGCTGTGCTGCGCCGACCAGCAGGCCTCGCAAACATCCAGCCGTTCCAGGCCGTGTTTGTGATCGAAGAGCACCGTGTAATAGGGCTCCTTGTCGGCAAAACCCTGATGGCACGCCTGGCAGGCGCGCGCACGTGTTTGTAGGTTCCAATCGATCATGAGCGCATGTTGGTAACGTCTTGCGGGCAGGAGGCTCGGCTTTCAGGAAGCCCCAAGCCCCGAAGACTTGATTGCCGCCCATTATCGACGCCGGCCAAAGAACTGCAATTCAAACTTCATTGGCGCACACCTAGAAAAAGCAGTTGAAATATTCCAAAGAGTTCCCTTTACTATCGAGGAACCTGCAACCCTGATAAATCCAGGATGTACCCGTTTTTTGCCAAGGTCGAGCTAGTGCTGGATCCCATCATCCCAGCTCCGTTGGTGGCTTTGATGGGAGTGGCGCTGGCCGGGCTAACCATTGCCGTCTATGCGCGAGTCGGTTCGCGGCTGGGTCCGGGGCGCAATCTCGTTTTGACCTTATTCCGACTCCTGGGTCTGGCCCTGGTGCTCATTCTTCTATTGCAGCCGTCCCGCCGCGAGGAGATTCCACCGCCCACCACGCAAAAAGTCACCCTGGTAGCCGTCGATACCTCGCGCAGCATGAAGCAGGCGGATGTTGCCAAGATCCCGCGTCTGGAGGTTGCCAAAAACATTCTGCGGGATGCCGAGGTTATCCTGAACGACGGTCGGGTCCGGGATTCCGCCTGCCGGGTGTTTGAATTCAGCGACGAGGCGCTGCCGGTGGCGTCGTCGGTGCTGGATTTGACGGCTCATGGACGGACCACGCGCTTCCACAAATCGATCATGACCATCCTGGGCTCGTTGGGCGGGGGCGAGGCGGCCAAGGCATTGATTTTGCTGACCGACGGTCACGATTTCGAACTTGTTAATCCGGCCCAGACCGGCTTCCTGGCCCGGAGCCGCCAGACGCCCATTTATGCCATCCCCATCGGCCGGCAGGGCAAGGTCCGCGATGTATCCGCCCGAATCACCAGCTACCAGCCTTACTGCTACGTGAAACAGAAGGCCCGTCTTTCGGCCACGCTGCGGCTCATCGGCTGCGAATACGAGGATTTGCAGATCCAGCTCCTGCGCCAGAACAAAGTGGTCCAAACCCAGCGGCTGAATGCCGAGGAACAACCGCAGAAGAACGTGCAGTTCGAAGTGGTCGAACCCCAGATTGGCCAATATGAATATGAAATCCGGGTCCAACCGCTCGAGCATGAAGTCGATCTCAACAACAACAGCGCGCTGACCTACCTCAATGTCATCGACCAGCAAATCCAGGTGCTGCTCCTCGAAGGCTCGCCCTACTGGGACACGACCTTTTTGCAGCGCTCGCTCGCCCGCAACGATAAGCTCAGCGTCGATGCCATCACCCAATATACCCCCAAACGGGCCCGCCTCTTTCGCAAGGAAACCACTAGCGGCGAACTCAAAATGCCCCGGACCGTCGAGGAATTCCAGCACTACGACGTGATTGTCCTGGGCCGTTGCGTGGACAAGTTGATGAACCGCGACCAGCTCCAGGCCCTGGAGTCCAGCGTGCGCGATTATGGCGCTGCGGTTGTCTTTTGCCGCGGGCCCGCCTTCGAAGGCGGCTTGACCAACAACGAACTCGAACCGGTCCTCTGGTCGCGGCAGACGACCGCGAAGGTGCGCCTGCAGGTCGGACGCGATGGCCAGTCCGTGCCGCCCTTGCGCATCCTGGCCGACCGGCTGGCCGGCGCCGACAGTCTGCCCGAGTTGGTGGCCGGGCGCACGGCGATCGAGCGGAAGCCGCTCACCGCCACCCTGGCTTTGGCGCAGGGCAGCGATGGCAGCACCAACTTGGCGGGCATCGTGCACCGCCGTTTCGGCCAGGGCCAGGTGCTCAGCGTGGGCGTGGACGGGCTTTGGCGATGGGCTTTTAACGCGAACATGGAGAACGCCAACAACCTGTTTGACCGGTTTTGGGATCAGATGATTCTTTGGCTGGTGTCGGCGCGCGATTTCATTCCCAACCAGACCTATTCGTTCCGCACCAGCTCCGCCAACATCCAACTGGGCGAGAAAGTTTATTTCCGCCTTCTCATTCGCGATCCAAAAATCAAGCTGGCCGCGGTGCCGATGACCCTGTTTTTTGACGGGCAGCCCGCGGGTCAGGTTACGCTGGCAGCCAACGACCGGGATAATCCCGGACGCTTGACCGCCGAGTTTCTGCCGGAAAAACTCGGCAAGCACCGGGCCGAGCTGCGGCTGCCGGATGGCTCCCGCCAGGAATCGCATTTCATCGTGTTCGAGGAAAACCTGGAGGACACGGAAGTCACGACGGATGTCCTGTTTTTGAAGCGGCTTTGCGAGAACAGCGGGGGACGGTTGCTGGCGCCGGAAGAGCTGGGCAAATTCTTAAAGGAACTGCGCCAGGAGAAGGTCGATGCCATGCCGAAGGTCAAGCTGACCAGCCTGTGGGATCGGAGCTGGATTTTTTACGGGTTGGGTTTACTGTTTGGGATCGACTGGTATTTGCGTCGTCGTTGGGGTTTATGCTAAAGGAGCTGCCACCGATAGCCTCGCGGTTGGAGGCCGCTGATCGCGCCTTTCACAAAGAGAAAGGAAGCTGCTTTCTATGGCGAGCCGTGCCGTTTTGGCTGGGCGTTGTTTTGCTCGCGTTCCTGCTCGATGTGCTGCTGCAATGGAGCGCCTTCCCGCGCGTGCTCCTGGCGGCCGGTTTCGTAGGGGCCGGTCTGCTGGCCGTCGGTTGGGCGATCTATGTGGCGTGGGGCCGCCGGAGCCGGTTTGAATTTATCGCCCGCCTGCTCGAGAGCCGCGACGCCAGCCTCGGATCCAAATTGATCAACCTGCTGCAATTGCAGGCTCAAACCGACGATCCCGCCCTGACGCCCTTGACCCGGCAAATGGCACGGCAGGCGATTATCGGTTATGTCGATCAACTGCGCGGCGTGGATTTTACCGGACTCGCCCGCACGGATCGCCCCCGGACGCTTCGCAAACAAGCGGCGCTGATCAGCCTGTGCCTGGCGATCGTGCTGGCGGTGTTTTACCCGATTTCACGCCTGGAAATCCTGCGCTTCGGCGATCCCCTGGGCGATCACCCCGCTTATTCGCTGACCCGGTTGGAACTCATCGAACCCGGGCCCGCGGGCGCCCGCGTGGTTTACAACGGCAACCTGACTGTGAAAGTCAAATTCACCGGCCATCGGCCCAGCGAGTTATTTCTCACCTCCTATCCGCCGGACCACCCCGAGCAGGCGGTCACCGTGCCGATGTATGGACAGGGCAAAACCGAGTATCACCAGCAACTGGAAAAAGTTAAGAGTGAACTGCTCGTTTTCGCGCACACGAAAAGCCAGCATAGCATCAGCAAGAAACAGCCGATCCACGTCCTACTGACACCCAAACTCGACCAGGCTTATGCCCAGGTGATCCCGCCGGCTTACACGCATCTGCAGCCGGAGGAGAAACCATTCCAGTTCAAAAGCGTGAGCGCGCTCGCCGGCAGCCAGGTGCGGTTTCGGCTGCAATCCAACCGCCCACTCCGCAGCGGCGCCATGGAGGTCATCCGATCGGCTGAGACGGTCGAGCGTATTTCGATGACGCCCACGGCGGACCATGAAGTCGCCGGGGTGATCGAAGCCAAAGAGTCTGGCCGGCTGCGGTTCAGCCTGGTGGATCGGGACGGCATTGCCTCGCAGGATTCCTGGGAAGGTTCGCTCACCGTAACCCATGATTTGCCGCCGCGGATCCAGATCACGCAACCGGAGCGAGATTCGTTTGTCACCCTGGATTTCAAGTTCACGGCGCAAATCGAGGCCGCCGACGATTACGGGATCAAAAAGCTGCGCCTTCACCGCGCTCTGAACCAGGTCTATTCCGAGCCCCGGGTGCTGGCGTTCGACCCGGAACCCCGCGAGGCGCAGGCGACGCTGGAGTTCGATTGGCGCGAGCTGGGCGTTAAGCCGGGCGATGTTATTTCGCTCTTTGCCGAGGCCATCGATACCGCGCCGGAAGCCAGCCTGGCCCGCAGTCAGACGGTTAATCTCATGGTTATCGGCGAGGAGGAATACAACGCCTACCTGCGCGGACAACGCGATCTGACCGATCTCGAAGGCAAGTACGCCGCCCTGCTCGAGCATTTTCAGGAGCTGATCGAGGATCAGAAAAAAGTCGGAGCGGCCATCGACGAGCTCCGCCAGCAGGAAGCCAGAACGGAGGCGAAGGAAAAGAGCGGACTGGCTTCCACGCTCGACAACCTGTTGGCGAAGCAAAACGAACTAAACCAGAAACTTGCCAAAGAAGCCGGCCAGATGGAGCACTTTGTGCGGCCGAAACCGTTGTACGATTTCGAGGCTGAAATGCAGCGTGAGCTCGCCCAGCAAGCCGAGGCCATTCGCGATTCCGTCGAGGCCAACGGCAAAGACACCCAGCGCGTCGCCCGGCAAAGCTCGCCTCCCGCGGGCTCGCGGCAAATCAGTCCGCAGATGCTCCAGGATTTCAAGCAGGCCTCCGACGATCAGCTCAAACGGCTCGGCGCGGCCGAGCAGGAGACGCAGAAGGAGGTCATGGACACCCTTCAGGACTTGAGCCAGCTCCACGAGCTGATGAAGGACTTCAACCGTTTCGAAGAGCTGCACCGCCTTCAACAATCGCTGGTGGAGCAGACCCGGGCCTATAACCGGCCGGGCCCGCTAAGCCGCGAAGACCAGCTCGCCCTGAAAAACCTGGCCGACACCGAGCGTCAGGTGGGCGGAGCGCTCGATGAATTGAAGTCCAAACTCGGCGACGATGCCAAGGCGGCCGGGCCAAAATTCCCGAAGGCCGCCCAAGGGGCCGCCGACCTGGCCGAACAGATGGAAAAACTGCGGCTCGTCCCGCTGGCCGGACAGGCCACCGACAGCATGTTAGCCGGCCAGGGCGAGAAATCGCTGCAATTGGCCGAGCGCCTGAGCAACGAGATGGCCAGTCTGTTCAGCGAATGCCAGTCCCAGGGCAGCCAGATGGGCCAGGAAATGGATACTTATTTGCGCCTGCAAAAGGGCATGAATCCGGGCAACTCGCTCGAACAGATGCGGCAGTGCCGCAAGTTCGGTTTGGGCAAAGGATTCGGCTTCGGGGTCGGCCCCGCGGGCCTGGGCGGCAACTCGGGTTACCTGATGAATCAGCCGTCGTTCGATGTTTTCGGCAATGAGAACCTGTCGTCGAAGGGCAAGCAGGACAAACCGTCGGCCCATGGTTTAAACCAGGGCGGCGCAGCCGCCGAACCTCCTGACAAACCCTTCGATCGTCCGGACGCCTTAAAAGGATTCAAAGCGATCACGCGGGAATCCGGCGTGGTGACGCCGGAGTCGCTGATCGAAGAATACCGCGACCTCGTCGATCAATACTTCAAGACCATCGCCAAATAATTATGAGACGAATCCTGGCATACCGGCTCGGGCTGCTGGCTATCGGGCTAAGCTGGTTCAGCGGCAGCAGCCACGCAACCATCGGTGGCGCCGTTTCCAGCGGTATTATCAGCGCCCCAGACGCCTCGCCATCCGAGAGCCTCGCCGCCCAGGAAATCCAGCGTTATGTGTATCTGCGCACCGGTCGCTGGCTCCCGCGCCAACCAGTCAGCGCGCCGTTTGCCGCCCGGGGCGATACCATCGCCGTGGCCCGCAAAGACCGATCCCTGGCCCAAACGCTGGCCGCGGATGGCGGATTTGCGGCGGATCTGGCTTCGCTCAAACCTCATCAATTTCTGCTGCGCACACTCGACCAGCGAGGCCATCGCGTGCTGCTCCTGGCCGGCGGTGATGAAACCGCCACCCTCTATGCCGCCTACCGCCTGGCCGAATGCCTGGGTGTTCGGTTTTATCTGCATGGCGATGTGATCCCTGACGAACCGGTCCGATTCGCCATTCCTCGGTTAAATGAGCGGCACGAACCGCTCTTTGCCGTGCGAGGCATTCAACCTTTCCACGATTTTCCCGAAGGACCCGACTGGTGGAATGCCGATGATTACAAGGCCATCCTTGCCCAATTGCCCAAGTTGCGCCTGAATTTCTTCGGCCTGCACACGTATCCCGAAAACGGCCCGAATGCCGAACCCACGGTTTGGATCGGGCCGGCCTCCGAGATGGGCGAAGGCGCTCGCGTTCGACAAAGCTACCCCTCCAGTTACCAAAACACCCGGCGTGGCAATTGGGGATACAGCGCTCGAAAGACCGGCGACTTTCATCTCGGTACGGCGGCGCTTTTTGAAACCGACGCCTTTGGTGGAGACGTGATGCGGGGTTTCTGTCCCCAGCCGTCCACCCCCGACGACGCCAATGAATTGTTCGATCGCGCCGGCTTGCTGCTTCGGGATGCGTTTACCTTTGCCCGGGCGCTGGGCATTCAAACCTGCGTGGGAACCGAGACGCCTTTGACGATTCCCAAACAACTCCAGGAACGGCTGAAGGCCCAAAACAAAGATCCCAAAGATCCCGCGGTGCTCCGGGAAATCTACGAAGGCATGTTCCGGCGCATCGCGCAGACCTATCCGCTGGACTATTTCTGGTTGTGGACCCCGGAGTCCTGGACGTGGGAAGGCACCAAAGACGAACAGGTGCGCATTACCACCAACGACTTGACCACCGCAATTGCCGCTGCCCGCAATGTCCAGTCGCCCTTCAAACTGGCCACCTGCGGCTGGGTCCTGGGGCCCCAACAAGACCGTGCCATGTTCGATAAAATGTTGCCCTTGGATGTGGCCGTCAGTTGTATCAACCGCGAGGTGGGCAACACCCCGGTTGATCCCGCCTTCGCCAAGGTTGCCGGCCGCTCCAAGTGGGCCATCCCCTGGATGGAAGACGATCCAGGTCTGACCTCGCCCCAATTGTGGGCCGGCCGCATGCGGCGCGACGCCGCCGATGCGCGCCGTTATGGTTGCGATGGCTTGCTGGGAATTCATTGGCGCACGCGCATCCTGGGACCCGCCGTCTCCGCCCTGGCCCAAGCCGCCTGGGATCAATCGGCCTGGATTCAAACCGCGCCCATCCCGAAGGAGCCTACCACCCAGGCCGGCCCCGATGGCGGCCAAATCGCCGCTTTCACCGACCACGCCATCGCGGACACCCAGGATGCTCCCTTGTATCAGACCGTTCGTTACAACTTGAAGGCCTACCGACTGCCGGTTTCCAATGGCGTCTATCGCGTTACTCTAAAATTTTGCGAACCTCACTATGCTGCCGCCGGCAAGCGCGTGTTTGACGTGAAACTGCAAGGTTCCCAGGGGATCGAGAATCTCGATATTTTTGCCCGCGTGGGACAAAACAAAGCGCTCGATTTCACGTTCGACCGCACCGAAGTCACCAACGGTTTGATCGAAATCACCTTTGTTCCCCGCGTGGAATACCCGTCCATTGCCGCCATCGCCATCGAAGGAGCCAATTCCACCAAGAAAATCAATTGCGGCGGCCCGGTTTATAAGGACTACGCCGCCGATTGGCCCGCCGTCACGCCGGAAAAAGCGGTATTCCCGAGCACGGTGGACTTTTACGGCGACTGGGCGCTGCATCAGTTCGGCAGCCAGGTCACTGAGCCAGCCGCCGCGATCTTCACCAAAATCGATGGCCACTTGCCCCGCCCTTCCGAGTGGGTCAAAGGACCGGGCGGTATCAAATCCGATAAGCAGCCCTGGACGGCCGTTCGCAAGGCCTATGCTTTCGTGGATGAACTGGCGGCTCTGCAACCACGCGTCAAAGGCGCGGGCAACCGCGAGCGCTTTGCTTATTGGCTGAACAATTTCCAGTACATGCGCACGCTAGGCGAGTTGCGGTGCCTCTGGGGCGAATACGAGCAGGCCATGGACAAGGTGAAAGCGGAGAAAGATCCGCTGGCGCAAAAGAAACTCGCCATCCAGACCGCACTGCCGCTGCGCCTCCGAATGATCCAACAGGTCGGGCAGGTCTATGATCACCTCCTGGCTACCGTCAGCAATCCGGGCGAGCTGGGCACCGTGGCCAACTGGGAACAGCAGATCCTGCCGGACTTGCTCGATAAACCCGGCCAGGAACTGGCGCAATATCTGCAAACCGAACTGCCCCCGCAGGCGCAACTCTCCCGGACCTATCACGGACCTCTGCGACTCATCGTGCCCACCACGCGCACCCTGCTCGCGCCCCGTGAACCGCTCCAACTGAAGGTCATCATCCTGGCGGAGCAATCCCCGCGTGAAGCCGCCCTTTACTGGCGCCCGCTGGGACACGGATCGTTCCGACAAACGCCCTTGACCCTTGTTGCCCGCGGGGTTTACTCGGTGCAACTGCCGGACCAATCCATCACGGAGGCAGGCTTGGAATACTACATTAAAGTTCAGCCTGCCCAGGGTGTATCGGTGCTCTATCCCGCCACCGCCCCGAAGCAGAACCAAACGGTGGTGGTCGCGCCACCGAACCTGACCGGGCTTCGGTGAGGCGCTGGTATTCGCGATTATGAAGACATCCCATTCAAGAATGGGCGGGACGCAGGCGCTGACGCGGCTGGAAGTCGTCGTGGTTATTCTCGTAACGCTGGTCTTGGTCGGCCTCCTTCTGCCGCTTCTGGCACGCTCCAAAACAACAGCAGCTCACGTTTCTTG
>JADGRT010000443.1 GCA_017880715.1 Verrucomicrobiia bacterium
CAAGTTCCGGGTGCCAACAGCGATATTCGCGTGGCCGTGGTGGGTTTCGGGGGCCGAGGCGGCAGCCACATCGATGAGTTTAGCAATATGAAAGGGGTCCGTTTGGTGGCCCTGTGCGATGCGGACAAAAACATTCTGGCCAACGGCGCCAAGCGCCTCGACGCCAAGGGCATCAAGGTGGAAACCTACACGGACATTCGGAAGCTCCTCGAAAACAAGGACGTCGATGTGATTTCTACCGCCACGCCGAACCACTGGCATTCGCTCATCGTGGTTTGGTCCTGTCAGGCCGGCAAAGACGTCTATGTCGAGAAGCCCATTTCGCACAACGTGTTCGAGGGACGGAAAGCGGTCGAGGCGGCCCGTAAATACAACCGCATCGTGCAAGCCGGCACGCAAAGCCGCTCCAGTGCCTCCTTGCGCGAGGCCCTCGATTGGGTGCGCGCGGGTAATTTAGGCAAAATCAAAGTCGCCCGCGGCCTCTGCTACAAACGTCGCGCCAGCATCGGCAAGGTCGATGGTCCGCAGCCCATTCCGGATAACATCGATTACGATCTTTGGTGCGGACCGGCTCTCAAGTTGCCCCTTATGCGGAAGAATCTGCATTACGATTGGCACTGGGTTTGGAACACGGGCTGCGGCGACATTGGCAACCAGGGCATCCACCAGATGGACATCGCGCGCTGGGCGCTCGGGAAAAACGAACTATCACCCCGCATTGTCAGCGTGGGCGGCCGGCTGGGTTATGTGGATGACGGCGAGACGCCCAACACCCAGTTCGTGATTCATGACTACGGTGATGCGCTGTTGATTTTTGAGGTGCGGGGATTGCCGTCGGGAATTCAGGCTCCGGATGGCGGCAAGAAAGGCAAGGAAGCGATGGACATCTATCGCGGTCAAAGCGTCGGCGACATCATCGAGTGTGAAAACGGCTACTTGTCGGACATCACCGCCTATGACAATGACGGCAAGGAGATAAAAAAGTTTAATGGCAAGGGCGAAGGAAATCACTTCGAGAATTTCATCAAGGCCGTGCGGAGTCGGAAGAAGGAAGATCTGAATGCCGACATCCTGGAAGGCCATCTTTCCAGCGCTCTGTGCCATACGGGCAACATTTCGCACCGGCTCGGTCAACAGGCCAGTCCCGGCGAAATCCGCGACGCGATCAAAGCCAATCCAGCGGCGCTCGAAACCCTGGGACGGTTCGAGGAACACCTGGCGCGCAACCAGGTTGATCTCAAGCTCGACAAAGCCACGATGGGCGCGTTTTTGCAGATGGATCCCAAGACGGAGAAGTTCATCGGCAACGCCCAGGCGGATGCCTTGCTGACGCGCAATTACCGCGCTCCGTACCTCGTGCCCGAGAAAGTGTAAGTTAGTCCTATTTCAGCTTGTCCGGGTTCAGCGGCTTCAGGTCGCGGGGCACGAATAATCCGTCCTGGCGGATCAGTTCGCCATCAAACCAGATTTCGCCGCCGCCCCAATCGGCGCGCTGGATCAGCACCATGTCCCAATGGATTGCGGACCGGTTGCCGTTATCGACATCCTCGTAGGCCTGGCCCGGGGTAAAATGCAGGGAGCCGGCGATCTTTTCGTCAAACAGGATGTCGCACATGGGATGGAGGATGAAGGGATTGAGTCCCAGCGAGAACTCGCCCACATACCTTGCCCCGGCATCGGTGTCGAGGATTTGATTTAGCCGGCGCGAATTGTTGCCGGTCGCTTTGACGATTTTTCCCCGTTTGAATTCCAAACGAATGTTTTCGAACCGGCTGCCCAAATAAATCGTCGGCGTGTTGAACTGGACGACGCCATTGACCGAGTCCTTGACGGGGCAGGAGAACACCTCGCCGTCGGGGATATTGCGCAAGCCGTTGCAGGGTTTGGCGCCGATGCCTTTGAGGCTGAACGTAAAGTCCGTGCCCGGCCCGGTAATCTTCACCTGGTCGGCGGCTTTCATGCGCTTCACCAAGGGAAGCATGGCCTGAGCCATTTTGCGGTAGTTCAGAGTGCAGACCTTGAAATAGAAATCCTCGAAGGCTTCGGTGCTCATGCCGGCGGCTTGGGCCATGCTGGAGGTGGGCCAGCGCAGGACGACCCAGCGAGTCTTGTTCACCCGGTGATCCACGACCGGCCGCAAGGTTTTGGCATAGAGGGCTGCCAGGTGGCCGGGGACGTCGGAGCTTTCGTTCGCATTGGCGCTTCCGCGCACGGCGATGTAGGCCTGCATCTTTTTCATCCGATGCCATTCGATGTCTCGCACCAGGGCGGCCTGCCGGGGATCGGTTTCGCGCTGGATTTCACGGGTGATCCGGCTATGGCGGATCTCGATGATGGGAACGGCGCCGACGGCGCGAATGGCGCGGAGCAGTTCAACCGGGAACTCGTCCGGGACATCCGTAATGTCCAGAAGAACGCGGTCGCCTTTTTTCAAGGAAGTCGAGTACTCCACCAGGAGCTTGGCCAGTTTTGCGTATCGCGGATCGGTCATAAAGTTGCGGGTAATAAACCATAAAGCCGCCAATATGAAATCTTAAAATGAATTTCGACAGTTGTCATCCCGCAGGGATGGCTGAAAATAGCCCGGCGTTTCAACGCCGGGGCAAGTTTCGCATAGCCCCAAGTCCCGGAGGGACGGCTGAATGGCTGGCATGTCATACGTCAGTTCCAATACATTCAAGGCCAGGAGGAGCACCATCGGCAAATGACGTTTCAGGAGGAGTTGTTAG
>JADGRT010000444.1 GCA_017880715.1 Verrucomicrobiia bacterium
CGTTTTCGATATCCCAGCTCAGGCGGTTATAGTAGAGCCAGCCTTGGGCGTTGAGCTTGGCCGGTTCCAAGCTGGTCACCAGCCCGACCAGTTCATCGTGTGCCTTCGGCAAGCGTGTATTGGCCCAAAAATCCGCACAACGCGGGCTCTGCGCCTGGAAAAGTCAGGACTAGCTGGGGAAAAGAATCGGACCGGCTTTAGCTCGATGGATTACTCAGCGCTGGGTAATTCCAAGGCAACCAAAGTTCTGGATGCTCCCGAACCGGTGAGGGGTTTTTCTGCAAGGCAGTCAAATAATCGAAGACATTCACCGCCGCCAGACGGCAAGTGTGGATTAAGCTCATGAACAAGTCCCCTACCTGCGCCCCTCGCTCGGTTTTATACCCCATCGAGTTTTTTCGGTGCAGGATGGCCATCTTCAAGGCGCGCTCGCAGATGTTGTTATCGAGCGGCGCTCCGGGTTGGCGCAGGAAAAGGGTGAGCGGCTCCCAGTGTTTGAGCAAATAACCCATGGCCTCACCCAACCCCGAGTTGGGCTCCACGTTTTTGAGTTCGAGCTGTTCTTGCATCCAGCGTTGCAGCGCGTTCATCACCGGTCCACTGTGCGCTTGGTGGAAACGCAGCCGGGCTTCGGGCGTGAGCCCCCGTTCCTGGCTCTGCGCGTCGTAGTGATAAACTTCTCCCAGGCTTTCGAGCACCTGGCGGCATTCCGTCGGGAAGTGGTCGGCGATTTCCACAAACGCCCGCCGACCGTGCGCTAGACAGTGGCTTAAGAGGGTTTTAAATTCCTGGGACGGATTGCGCGAGAGCGCGTCGCACATCTGAATGGGTGGGTCCAAGCCCTCGGGCCGACGCCGCAAGAGCTGGTCGAGATTCTCTCCGGCATGGTTTCGGCCCGTGAAAAACAAGGCGATGGTATGCCCGCCGGATTGGGAAACGATCCCCGTGGTGAAAATCCCTTTGCGGACGTCTTTCTCGGTGGCCCGGTCGATCTCCAAACGCAGACTTTGCACCCGCATCGTGGTGTCATCGTTGTGGATGATTTGGCCGGCCGCCGCCAGGTCCAGCAGCTTTTGATAAGCCGGTTCGAAGGCTTGCGTGGCTTCCTCGATCAGTTCCCATTGGGTCGAAGCGGGCAGTGGCACCCCGAAATCCTTTTGCCATTTCTCCAGGCGATAATGGGGCAGACCCGCCCCGAAGCGCAGCAGCCCCAGCATGAGGCCCACGTTGGGATCGTATTTGCAGGTCCCGGCTTGCGGGGGCGTCGGGGCCGTGAAGACCGCGCCGCAGAGATGGCAGCGCAGTTTCTCCAGTTCATAAATGTCGGCGGCGATCATTGGTTGGGCCGTAATCCGCACCACCACGCCGGGAGTTTTCACCCGATACAGCTTGCCCTGGGGACAGACCGGACAGGCATCTCCCGGATGGAGCTGGGGATGCCCGACGGGGATGCGCCGGGCGCCGGGATATTTTTTAATCCCATTGCGGCCGTGTCCCGGAGGCTTGGGACCGGACGGGGTGGCGGCAAGATCGACCGGAACGTCGGCCGCCTTGGCCTGGTCCAGAACTTGGGCGGTCTTTTCGGTGCGGGCGCCAAAGAGGAGCCGGTTAAGGCGGCCGATGGTGGTCTCCTTTCTTTCCACGAGGGCCATGAGCCACACGAGGGTTTGGAGCAGCGGTTCCACCAAGGCATAGGTCGCCGGGTTGAGTTGGGCGCGCAACTGGGCCAGCAGCTCGTCCAACTGGCCGGCACTCAGGCTCACGATCTTGGGCGCTTTATCTTTAGCCATGGTCGAGCACCAGATGGCGGCGAAAATCCTGGGCCAGAGGATAAACCCAGTGTTCTTTGCGGGAGCGGTTGGGCCGGCCCGTGCGATCGTTTTTGCCCCGTCCGGTGGTCAGGCCCAGGTAGGTCCAGTTGGCCGCCCGATAGCACGTCCCCCGGAAACGCTCCGGATCCACGAAGGTTTCCAAGAGGTAAATCCGATGCCCGTAAAGCTGCTGCCAATCGGCGGAAATCCGTTGCGCCATGCGTCCCAGCAAATGGCTGGCCAGATGCGGCACCTTCACCCAGGGTAAAACCAGAAACCGGGTGTTATAGGCAAGGAAATGGATGTTCTGCCGGCACGCTTCGCGCGTCCAGCCCACGAAGCGATCCCGGTGTCGCACCTGGGGCGAGGAAGACGACCACGCCAGCGCCGCCACCGGCTGGCCCTGGGCATAGGCCAAATACTTGAGGTGCTCGCCCACCGGCTGGGTGTAACGCAGATAGTGGTAGTCCTGCATCAAGCGACCAAACAGGGGTTCTTCCGGAGTCCGGCGCACCTGGCGAATCGCCACCGGTCCCAGTTCGGAAAAGCTCCTTTCCAGCGGAGACATTTCGATCCCCAAGGCTCCGGTCAGTTCCCGCTGCCGCCGCTCAATCACGTTATTGCGGGGAGCAAAGCGTTTGGCGGGCAGTTCAATAAGTCCCCGCCGATGCAGCTGTAACATGAGGCTGCGGCAGACCATGTCCCGCAACTGGCCGTTGGGCTGAACCCAGTTCCAAGCTTGGCACAACAGGGCCGAGAGTCGGCGGCGGCTCGCGTCGGGATGGACGGCCATCAATTGCCGGATAAAATCAAGATCGGCGGCCTTCACCGTCCGGCCTCGGTAGCGGAGGATCTCGTCGGACATGAAGCCAGAGTAGAGGAGAAAAATATGGAACGCACGAAAAATCGTTCGTTA
>JADGRT010000073.1 GCA_017880715.1 Verrucomicrobiia bacterium
AGTCGGCGATACAGCAGGTTGGAAACCTGCGCTACCAGGCAATGGCCGTCCGGCCGATAAGGCTGCTTTTCAGGCATAGGTCGCCAAGATGCGTGTATGGTGCAGGCCTGGGTGCCGGCTTTACTTGAGCCATTCAGCCCGCCGCAGGATCTCGGTCTTTTGGGCCAGCCGGAAGAGCTGCCAGGCATTGCCGTGCAGGATCGGTTCCACCAAGTCTATCGCATCGTTCACCTTGAGCCAGCCCTCGGCGACCAGTTCGGACAGCGCCTGGGTAATGCCGCGACGCGCCAGGATGGCGTGGCCCAGAACGGGTTCGATCGGAATGTAGTCTCCGCCGAACGGCAGCAACTTGTTGCTGGGCGCGGTCACGATGTGCTTTTTGAAATAATCCTTGGCCGCCAATGGGTTGATAATCCACGACCAGCACATATCCACGTGCGCATTGGTCCATTGCTTGGTTACGGCGAGGAGTTCCTCGTAATATGGATAGCAGATATGCATGAATACGAACTTCGTATCCGGCGACAGGCGGCACAGTTCGGCGGCGGAGCCGGCGTTTTGCCGGAGGCGCGACAGCGGCATGGTGTTCTGCCCGGCGTAATAGCCGGTGTGCAGTTTGACTGGCAATCCGTGCTGGGTGGCGCGGTCCACGGCGTACCAGAACAAATGGTCTTCCATGGCTTTTCGTTCCTCGGCGGCGACTGGCTCCTTTTGCAGAACTTTCTTGAAGACCGGTTCGGCTCTCTCGGCAGGCACGCGCGCATAATCAAGGTCGCGGCTGTAGGCGTCCTGTGACTTCGCGGCCACGGCATAATTCGCATAACGATCAAACCACCAGTCTATCACGCGATGCCAGTCGGACAGGCCCTTAACTTCGATGCCCGTCGGCGACGCGTACTGCCGCAGATTGGGCCCGGCAAACATCCCCACGATGCTGAGGTCCTGCATAAGCAGCGCGGGCATGTCGGATTTTTTGAAGGGCTCGCCGGTCAGGCAGTTGACCTGGCAAGACTCGATGCGCGCCATTTCTTCCAGAATACGTTTGTAGAATCCGGGGCGCCGCGTTTTTTCGTAGCCCGCCTGGACTTTTTCGATGGTGGCAGCGGACAAATCCTCCACGCCGTACAGCTCTTGGATCGCCAGGCGAACGGCTTGGGCGTAGCCCGTGTTCTTGACGGCTGGCCAGTAAGGCGCCACGAGTTTCCATTTGGCCGCCGGATCCACTTTCGACGAAAGGAATCGCTCCATATCCGCTGGTGGCATCCCGGCGGTCAGCAGGTCCGAATTGAGATAATGGCTGAACAGCAGCGCCCAGTCATCGCAGGGCACGCGCGGAGACGTCGCGCCTTGGAGCCGTTCTTTCTCCTCGATCAAGTGCTCGTGCGTGTCAATGAGCGGCGTCTTGAAGACGTGCTCGGCGATGAGCCGTCGGGCGTCGCCTGACCGCGGAGATAGCCCCGGAGTTGAGGCTGCAGTTGCGGTGGAGCGGGCCGTAGGGGAGCCGAAAGCGGCCATCGCCGCTCCGGCAACGCCAAGGTTTTTCAAGGCAGTTCGGCGGGAAAAAGTCGGCTTTGATTTCATGTTGGTGACTGCGAATAATACGCTCCGGCTGCCCCAATTCGAGCAAAAGAACTAATTTTTTCACTGCGCTGCTGGCCGATCATCGACGATCCTCGAATTGGAGGCTTGCGTCCTGGTTGTCACGTCTGGTAAGAGTATCGCCGCAATCACGAGGTGGTTGTTCCCGGGGCCGATGTGGCGAAATGGCAGACGCGCTAGACTCAAAATCTGGTTCTCGTAAGGGAATGGGGGTTCAAGTCCCTCCATCGGCACCATCTTCAGGTTTTTTCGTCCAACTCCTGCTTGCCACCCTGCCGCTGGTCGGCAGTGTCCAACAAACTGCCGAGCGTTTCCGCGGTCACGAGAGCGATGTCGCGCTCCCGTTCCAGGAATGGCCGCACGTCCGCCTGTGCCTGCTTCCAGTCCAGCGATTCCATTCGTTGACGGAGTTCGCCCCGCCAGTTGGTTGCGGTCATAACGGGCCCGTTCCAACCGGTCTGCGCCAACGCGGCATTCAGCAATTCCAAGTTAGGCGCCGGCCACGTCCGGTCGGCCAAATACCAGACAAGGTCGTAGAGGTCGCGGCCCTTGGTCCAAGGCCGGCTCAGGATGGCGTGCAGTTTTCCCGCCAACAGCGATGCCTTGTCGTAATGGCAGAGGTGCAGGGTCACATGCCGGCGGACGACGGAGGTTTCGATGCGGCCGCCAGGCGGTGGCTTGGTGTCCACTTCCACCTTGATGGAAAGGGTCTGGGACGCATGCGGCGAGAGACCGAGTTCGTGGGGTAGTCCGGGAAACCTGAGCCACGCCGAGGCCACCGTCTTTTGGTCGCTGACTTTGACTTCGACCCGGTAGCCTTCGCGTCCGAACGCCCGCTTCACCCCGGTCAAAGCCGCCCTGAAACCGGTGTCCTCCCCCGGCGTGATGAGGGAGAAGTCGAGGTCCTCCGAAAATCGGGGGATGGCGAAAAGAAAGCGCAGGGCCGTGCCGCCCACGAAGGTCCAGCGCAGGAACATCCCCCCGTCCTGCAGCGATTCGAGGACACGAGCCTGCAGGTATTCCCGCACCAGACAGCCGCGGGCGATGTCATTGTCCACCCGGGCCGCCAGTTGTCGCAGATGCTCTTTCATAGCGAGTCTCCTTCCTCCGCGGCCAGCAGGGGGCCGACGAGCCGGGCCGCCCGGACCAGTTTGGGTTTGCCACTTCGTTGCGCTAGTTCATCGAGCGTTGACAAGCGGATCGCTACCGGACTTTGCAGACGGAGTTCCCGGAGGTATTCGGTGGAATCAGCGCCCGGTGTCAGGTGAACAAGATCCAGCAGCGCCTTTTCAGGCGAGGCCACGAAGGCGAACTGTCGGGGGGCGACCTCCACTTGGGAATAACCGAAGAGCAGTCCCCCAGCGAGGTGGTTGAACTGGAAAGCGCCCAAAGGATTGCGCACTGTCTCCGGACGGCCGGGGCCGACGCTGGTCACGACCGGCACATGCTCGGGGATGATGCCATGGAATGCCAAGGCGGACTGCCGGCTCACGTAGGATCCCCGCTGGAGTCGGTTGGCGATCAGGAACGGATGCGGCTCCACCTTGCGCCAGGTCGGCGCCATGGCATAAAGCCCGCGCCGGAGCTGAAGCAGACGGCCGGCCTTCACCCAGCGCGACAACTGCAGGCGCACCTGCTGTGCCGATACGTCTCCGGCCAGCAACAAGGCCGACGTAAAAACCGCTTCGTTAGTGACCAAGACTAGCAGCGACTCCCATTTCATACCGTTTAGATGGCATAAAAGATAATTTGATGCAATGTATTTAGCATCCAGCGAAAGGACTTTCATCCGCCTTCCAAGGCAGATGCTGGTGTAGGTGCGTCCATTGATGGCGTGGCATTTGTTGTTGGCCGGGAGTCAGGAGTCTCTGGATTATCGTGTTTTATCCACCTCACATTTTATCCATGACATCTTAGACGTACGTGGCCATGATGTGTCGCATTCACGGCCGCTGGGACAACCAAGCGCCATTCCGGACAGGTCATGAGAAGATTTTTTTGCTATGAGTAATAAAAACCAAGAAGCGCCAGACCTACTTCGCAGCCTTTGGACCGCCGAAAAGGTGCTGGCGTTGGGCCGCGGCTACCAGGGAGCGGCGGTGCTGGCAGCCGCCGCCGAACTGGATCTGTTCAGGCCACTGGCGATCAGCCCGCTCACCGCCCAGGCGCTGGCGGATCAGCTTCGATGTGACTTGCGCGGCATGATCATATTATTGGACGCCCTGGCGTCGTTGAATCTCCTTGAGAAAGAAGAGAACCGTTACTCGCTGGCCGGCGGCATCTCCGACCTGCTTACCCCGGGTGGTTCGCAGACTGTCCTCGCCATGGCGCAACACCAAGCCAATTGCCTCCACCGCTGGACGCAGTTGGCGCGCGTAGTCAAGACCGGCCACCCAGCCGAACGCACGCCCAGTTTGCGGGGCGAGACCGGCGATCAGGAGGCTTTCATCGGCGCCATGGACAATATTTCCACCCCCGTCGCGGACGCTGTCATTCGCGCCATTCAGCCGCTGCAATTCGCTCGATTGCTCGATCTCGGCGGGGCCTCGGGCACCTGGACGATCGCCTTCCTGCGCGCCTGTCCATCGGCCACGGCGATTCTCTTTGACCTGCCACCGGTCATGGCGATGGCTCGGCGCCGCCTCGCCGCGTCGAAATTAGCAGACCGTGTCAGCCTCGTGGCCGGCGACTTCATGTCGGATCCTCTGCCCAGCGGCGCGGATCTGGTCTGGGTGAGCGCCATTGTTCACCAAAACTCGCGCGAACAGAACCGCCGTCTATTGGGCAAGGTGTTTCAGGCGCTGACGCCCGGCGGACGCATCGCCATTCGCGATATTCTGATGGACGAAACCCGCCTCCAGCCGGCGACCGGGGCGCTGTTTGCCGTGAACATGCTGGTGGCCACCGAAGGCGGCGGCACCTTCACGTTTGACGAATTGCGGGAAGATCTGGAAACAGACGGCTTCACCGAGGCCGTGGCGGCGCACCGAGACGACACGATGAACTGCATTGTGGTCGCGAAAAAGCCTGTTTGAAGTCAAGCCGCGGGCTAATTCGGAGGGCGAAGTTACCCGACGCCCATTTATTTTGAATATCATGAAACTGGAACTTGCCTTCGTTGTTCTGGCAACCGGCTTTATCGCCAACACCATGACCCTGGCCGAAACCTGGCCGGGCTGGCGCGGTCCCCGCGGCGATGGAACGTGCCTGGAGGCAAACATTCCCGCCAATTGGGATCCCACCAACGCCCTTTGGACGACCGAGATACCCGGTCAGGGGCATTCCTCACCGAGCGTCTGGAACGATCGCATCTGCCTCACCACCGCCCTGCCCGCCACTCAAGAACGCATCCTTCTCTGTCTTGATCGCGCGAGCGGCAAGATTCTATGGCGGCAAACCGTCGTGCAGGGACCGCTGGAGAAAATTAACAAAGAAAACAGTTATGCCTCGAGCACGCCGGTTACCGACGGCGAGCGGGTCTTCGTTACCTTCCGGGTGGGCGACGATATTGTTGTCGCTGCCCACGACTTGGCCAGTGGGAAACAGCTCTGGCAGGTCAAACCGGGCAGCCACGTCGGCGAGTGGGGCTTCAGCAATGAGCCCGTGCTATACAAAGACAAGGTCATCGTGGATGGCGACAGCAAAGGCGATTCCTTCCTGGTTGCCCTGGGCCGCTCGGATGGAAAGGTGCTATGGCGCATCAAACGCACCCACCAGGGAATCAGCTACAGCGCCCCGTTCATCCGCGAGTTGGCCGGTCGCGTTCAACTCATTCAATGCGGCGACCGTTGCGTGACCAGTTTTGACCCTGACACCGGCAAGCAGCTCTGGACGGTGGACGGTCCCTCGGAAGAATTCGTGGCCACGCCGGTTTACAGCGAAAAGGCCAAGCTGGTGTTTATTAGCAGCAGTTGGCCGAAGCAAGTCGTGCTGGCCATCCGGCCTGATGGCAGCGGCGACGTCACCCAAACCCACGTAGCATGGCGCGACAGCAAGGGGGCGCCCTACGTTCCTTCGATGATCGTTGCGGGCGATTACCTGCTGAGCGTTAACAACGGGGGCGTGGCCTTCTGCTATGAGGCGGCCACCGGCCGGGTGTTCTGGCAGGAAAAGCTGGGGCGGCATCACGCCTCGCCAGTCCTGGTGGGCGGACGGGTCTACTTCATCAACGATGACGGCATAGTCAACGTAATCAAACCGGGGCCGAAATTCGAGTGCGTGGCGAAATACGAATTAGGCGAATCATGCTACGCCTCGCCGGCGATCAGCGACGGCCAGATCTTCCTGCGCGGCTTCAAACACCTCGTTTGCATCGGCCGGAAAACCAAAACTTAGCCAAGGATATTTGAAATTTAGACCGCGGATTACGCGGATTTACGCGGATCAAAATGGGCTTTTTTGGCCGTCATTATCCGCGTTTATCCGCGTAATCCGCGGTTCAAAAAAGACCGGAAAATGGAGCGGACTTACGTTCGCTGCTACAGGCTTGAAGGAACCTCCTCCTTTTGCGTCTCTTGCGCGGTTAAAAATCTGAGCGATATTTTTACGAGATTTACCGCAATAAAACAGTTTGCTTTCTATTCTTGAGTGGTGGTCGATCTCGGCGGCCATTCACTGCCAGCGCATGGCCAATTCCAACCCGCTCCGGCACTCACAATTTGGCCAGGGCCTGATCCAGCCATTGGATTTCGCAGGGGAACAGAAATCGCCGATTGATCCGGGCGACGGCTTGCCGGGCCTTTTCGGTTTGCTGAAGATTCAGGTAAACCTCGAACCAGGCCATGTAATAGGAGGTGGACTCCTCCGAACCGAGACGGCTCGAATCGATGGTCTGCAACACGGCTTCGGCATCGCGCGTTCTCTGGTTCAGCAGCAAGGCCTGACTGTGATTGATTTTGGTGATAGCCCAATCGGGCACTTGCGCGATGAGCTCCATCGTCAGCTTGATGGCCTCGGCGGGTTGTTGCCGCAAAGTGAGGAGGGCCGCGGCGTAGTTGTTCTTGACATTCGGAGCGTTCGGCTGCAACTTGTACAGGGTCGCGCAAGCCGCCAGCCTCAATTCCGCATCTCTTAACCGGTCCGCGACGGTAACGAGGAGAACCCAATAATCCAGATTCTCTGCCAGGGGCTTCTGCAATTTCAACAGGATTTCCTTGGCCAATCGTGGATGCCCCAAATTGCTGATTTGCTCGGCAATGCGTAATCCCACCGTCGGGCTTTTAAATTCGGCGGCGGCGGCCTTTTGAAAATCGGTTTCAGCCAGCGCTGGTTTCCCGGCGCCCAATTCCGCCTGGCCATCCAAATAATGACTATATCCCACCATGGTCGTCTGCGCGGCGGCGGTCTGGCGTATTTGCGCGGCCAGCCTCGAAGCGGCTTCCCATCTTTGGTTGGCGATCAAAATGTCGCCCCAGACCATCCAAATCCTTTCGTCGTAGGCATATTCCATCGTTCGCCGTTGCAGGAGGTCGATGGCGTTGTCGGCCAGCCCCAAAATTGCATAGGTCTCGGCCAGTTGAATCGCTTCGCCCCCAGTGCCGGGAGGCTTCCGATACGCTTTGGCCAGTTCCATGGCGTCGGCTTTCCGTCCAAAAGCCGACAACAAACGCCAGTAATTACAATGGTCGGCCGGCGTGTCGAGCCCCCACTCGGACAACCGTCGCAAGGATTGCGCGAAACGCTGGACATCGCCCGCCTGGAATCCCACCGCCATCGACAACCGGTTGGCCACCACCCGCCATTCGGCATTGGTCAAGGCCGCATCCAGACTTTCCTTCCCCTGAAAACGCTCATTGACCGTTCCCCACCCCGCCCGATATGCCGCCTGATAAAGCCGCAACTCGGCATCGATCACCGATGGATTGACGGCTTCCCACCGGCTGGCGAATTCCTTGATTTGGCCGGCGTTAAACAAGGCCTTTAGATAAGCCTTCTCCAAACTCGGGCTCAAGCGATGGTTCAGCGGTGTTAACATGCCCAACACCCAATCCGTGAGCCGGTAGCGTTCGAACACCTGGGATACCAGCTCGACATCGGCCAAATTGGTGGCGGACAACCGCAACAGCCAAAAGGAATACTGGATCGACATTTCCAGATGTTGGTTGGTGCCCGTGTCGGTGCGCAGGGTCCGCAGCAGTCCGCGTATCAGATCCGGATTGCTGGGATTGTGGGCCAAAGCAGCCTGCCAGCCATAGAGAGCATCGGCGGTCTTGCCTGACGCCAGGGCCTGCAGCGCGCCCCGTTGGAGCGACCAAGCCTGAACCAGATTCAAGCCGCTGGCCCGGTAGACGGGGATAAAGCCCGGCGGCGTGGTCCGCCAGATCTTCGGCAGAAAGAGCGCCAGAAAAATCATCAGTCCGACGAATCCGAGGAAGGCCAGCCGGAACGAAAATGAAAAAAGCAGTATGCGCAACAACGGGTACTCGGCCAGCCGAACGTTGATCTTCTTTTTGTCGGACAAGACAGCCAGTCCATCTTTTAATTTCGTCCAAATCTTCACAGCCGCTACTTAATCACAAATTGAGCGCGGATGAAACAAGGAATTTTGCGTATTTCCGGGGCTGGCTTTTTCCCTCGTTCTCTGTTCCGATAGCACCATGCACTGGCGCGACTGGTCCAGACAACGCAAACTGCTGGTGGTTGGATTGCTGATGGCGATAGTCACGGGGCTATTGTTCGCGGGTCCGTTTCGTCGTTTTCAGGCTGAACGCGCCGCGCAGGCAGCTCGTCGTTATCTGGCCGCTGGCGACGTGCGATCAGCCGCCCTGAGCGCGCAACGCACCCTGGATCTGGCGCCCGACCACGTCATCGCTCTGGAGGTCAAGGCGCTCATACTCGGCGGCTTCAACGACCCGGAGTCGGTCACGGTCTGGAAACGAGTCGCCGAACTGACCCAGCAACGCACTAATTGGCTGAATGCCCTGGCCTCGGCCATTCGCTTCCGCGATCTCAACCAGGCCACTAATCTGGCGATCCAAGTCGAAACCAGATACCCCACCGACCCATCGACCCTTCGCCTGCTAAGCGCCTATGCGATCGTTAGAAACCAGTTGCCGGCGGCGCGCGGCTACCTGGATCGCCTGGGCAAGCTCGATACCAATAATATTTGGGATCGATTTAACCGCGCCACGCTGGCGCTGGCGGATAGCAATCGAGTGGAACAGGCCGCGGGAGAAAAACAACTGCTCGAATTGGGCCGGCAAACCAACGACGCCAGCCTGCTCAGCCTGCGCGTCCTGATCCAACGAGCCGCCGACCGAAAGGACACGGTTACGCTCCGCCAGCTTTCGGACCAGTTGATGGCCCGGCCTAATTCCACGTGGAGCGACCGTTTCGACCATGTCCTGTGGCAGTGGCAGGTATCGCCCGAACTGGGACAGCAATCGCTGACCGCCGTTTTGCAGCGCCCGCTAACCGACGAACATTACCTGCAATTGGCGCGCCAACTGATTGACCATGGGCTTTTGACCATGGCCACCCAGGTCAGCCGGCAGTTTTCCACCAATGCCATTCGCGATCTGCGGCTGGTTTCAGTCCAGGTCGAACTCCTGCAGCAACAGAAACAGTGGGGGCCATTGGCCTCCTTTCTGGCTCAACCCGCCTTGCCCACCAACGCCCCGCTGCTGGAGCTTTGGCGCGCGCGCGCCGCCCGCGAAATGGGACTGCCGCGAAAATCCGATCTGTATTTGGATTATGCGCGCCAGGAATCCCGCCATCAACCCGGACAACAAACGGTGCTGGCTCAATTGCTGGACGGTTGGGGATGGGCGCTGGACGCGCAAAGCTTCCGCTGGCAACAGGCCTTGGACGATGTGGATCCGCTGCCCGCCCTGCGCCGACTGGCCAGCGACTATTACGCGTCCGGCAACACCGTCAAACTCGCGTCGGTCCTGGAACGATGGCTGGTGCTCGAACCGGATTCGGCTTCCGTTAAGAACAACCTGGCGCTGGCCTGCCTGCTGTTGCGGCAGAACCTTCCACGGGCTCATGAACTGGCGGCGCAGGCGCTGGCCGCCGCACCCACGAACGATGTCTTTCGCAGCACTTACATTTACTCGCTGCTGGTTCAGAACAAAAACCGGGAAGCCCGCGCCGAATTGGACAAGCTGGCCGTCAAGAACCAGCCGGCGGGAGCGCTTTATGCCGCGTTGGCCTATCAGGCGGCGGGTGAAGTCGAGTCAGCCCGCCAAGCCCTCCGACGGGCAGGCGCCGGGAAACTGTTGCCGGAGGAAAAAAAATTGCACCAACAGTTATATGAACGA
>JADGRT010000445.1 GCA_017880715.1 Verrucomicrobiia bacterium
GCCTCTTTGTAGCGTCTTGCCCCAGTCGAGAGCAATCCCCTTTACGCGTGATCTACGGCGGCGGGAGCAGTTGTAGGCCGCGTCTCCTGACGCGGCGTTCGGGGCGTGTTTCTCGGAGGGGTGAGCTCCGCGAATCCCATCCTAATGGGGCGTCGTGTAACTCCGCCCTCCGAACGCGCCCTTTTTTCTTCCCAACCCGGCAACTTGCCGTCAATCTCCGATGAATTTCATCCGTCTGATTTGGGTCCATTTATTTTATGAAGCTGAATGCCATGAAAACCACCCGCCGCGGGTTTCTCCGCCATGCCACCGCCGCTGTCGCCGCCGTCTCGGTCGTCCCGAGCTATGTCCTCGGTTTACAGGGCGCGACCTCTCCCAATAACAAACTCAACATCGCTTGCATCGGCATCGCCGGTCGCGGCGCCGATGACCTCAACGGCGTCAGCCGGGAAAACATCGTCGCCCTGTGCGATGTGGATTCGCGCCGTTCGGCCGCAACGTTCAAGAAGTTTCCCCAAGCCAAACCATACCAGGATTTCCGCCGCCTGCTCGACGAAGTCGGGAAGCAGATCGACGCCGTGGTGGTGGCCACGCCCGACCACACCCATGCCGTCGCCTTGATGCGCGCCATCAAGATGGGCAAGCATGTCTATAGCGAAAAACCGTTGGCTCACTCGATCCATGAGGTCCGGGAGCTGGTCAAAGCCGCCCGTCGATACCAGGTCGTCACCCAGCTCGGCAACCAGGGCCATTCCTTCGATTCGATCCGCACGTTTGTCGAGTGGATCAAGGACGGCGCCATTGGCACGGTTCGGGAAGTCCACGCCATGTGCGGCAGTTCCTACGGACGGCTCGATCAGGTCGAAAAGGTCAAGGAAGGGCAGCCGGTTCCGGAAGGCTTGAACTGGGATCTTTGGCTGGGGCCCGCCCAATTCCGGCCGTACCATCCCGCCTACGTGCCGGGCCGGTGGCGCGGCTGGCGGCCGTTCGGCACGGGTGTGCTTGGCGATTGGACCTGCCACGTGATCGACCCGGTTTTCTGGGCGCTCGATTTGGACGCTCCCACGCGCATTACCGCCGAGACGTTCGAATACGATCCCAAAAAACACTTCGACACTTTCCCAGCCGAAACCGTCATCCATTACGATTTCCCGGCTCGCGGCCTGCGTCCGGCGGTGAAGGTGATCTGGTACGACGGCGGCCGGCGTCCCCCGCGCCCGGAGGAGTTGGAGCCGGGCAAACAATTGCCGGACATCGGCGCGCTGGTCGTGGGCGACAAAGGCAAAATCATTTACGGCTCGCACGGGGCCGGCAACCTGCGTTTAATCCCGGCCTCGCGCATGCAGGAGTACCAGAAGCCGGCTCCCACGATTCCGCGTTCCCCGGGGCATCACGAGGAATGGATCGCAGCCTGCAAAGGCGGCAAGCCTACCGGCTCGAATTTCAATTACGGCGGACCGCTGACGGAAGTCGCGTTGGTGGGGGCGATCGCTACGCTCTTCAAGGACCAGCAACTGGAATGGAACAGCAAGGCCGCGAAGTTCACCAACTGCCCCGAGGCCAACCGATATATTAATCCGCCCTATCGCCGCGGTTGGAGCCTGTAGAGCCTGTTTGAAAACCCGCCCGGTGAGGGCACCGGGCTACAAAAATGGCCAAATTGTGCGATTTCCTGTAGGCCGCGTGCCCTCACGCGGCGTTTCTGTGGAGTTTTCAAACAGGCTCTTAGGGAATATTGTCGTTCCGCCCGACCTGGCTGAGCGGCTCCGCAAAATGGAAACCGAATCCCGCACCGGGCCTTCGGCCGTCCCAGCTTCATGAAACCGATCCTTTTCAAATCGGAGGTCTCTCATCTGAAATTGGCTTTTGGCTATCGACTATCGGCCGGCGATTTTGCCTGGTAATGTTCGGTTTCGAGTTCGGCGGCAGTATTGTTGATGAAGATGGAAGACTGGCAACAATTACGGGAATACTTGGAGAACGGTTCGGAAGCCGCGTTTGCAGCCTTGGTCAATCGCCACCTGGGCCTGGTTTACTCGGTGGCATTGCGCAAACTGGGCAATCCGGAGGACGCCCAAGAGGTGGCGCAATCGGTATTCTACGATCTCGCCCGCAAAGCTCGGAAACTTCGGTCTGACACCGTCATCGTGGGCTGGCTGCACCGTGCCGCGTGGTTGGCATCGCTGCACTACTGGAGGACTGAGCACCGGCGACGCCAGCGCGAACAACAAGCCGCCCTTATGGACACCTCCGATCCGGCGCCTGAGAATTCTTGGCAACAGGTGGCCGCACATCTCGATGAAGCTTTAACCCAGATGGACGAGCAAGAACGGCTGGGGATACTGCTGCGCTTTTTTCAAGGCAAATCGTTCCGCCAGGTGGGCGAAACCCTGGGCGTCAACGAAGATGCCGCCCGGATGAGGATCAACCGTGCCCTGGAAAAGCTCCATGCTTTGCTGATACAAAAAGGCGTCTCTTGCTCGCTCTCCGTGCTCGGAGCATTGCTGGCCGATCAGGCGGTTCAAGCCGTCCCCCTGGAGATTTCTCAATCGGTGCTCAACGCCTTGCGCCAGGCCGCCCAAGCCGCCCCGGCGCCGATGGCGTCTTTGACGTTGGCGAGCCTATTAGCCAAAGCAAAACTTAGAACCACACTCGGCTTCGGCCTGGAGCTGTTAGTGGCAATCGACGTGGGGTTCTTGGTTTTGAACCGCATTCAAGAAAGG
>JADGRT010000446.1 GCA_017880715.1 Verrucomicrobiia bacterium
GCCGGTTTTCCACGCGCCCCGCATAGTCGGCGAGCGCGTAGATCGCCCAGGCATTGCCCTGGGTGGTGGACCAATGGGCGTCCTTCTGCGATTTCACCAACTCTTCGACCAGCACATCCACTTGCGGGTCGGAGGACCGGAACCGGCTCCATGCCAGCAGTCGCATGGCCAACTCGCGCGCCAGACATCCGAACCAGAGATCGCCCGATCGCGACAAAACGTTCTTGGGATCAAGCAGTGCCTCCACCATCTGCGCCGAACCCTTGGCTTCCAGGATGGCCAGCGCCAGCAGAGCCCGGTTTTCCGCCGACAGCAGGTGGCGTTTTTCAAACAACTGCTCATGATAGGACGGCTCCGACCGTCCCGCCAGCGCCAGGACGTAAAGCGCCAGGCACCGGTCAGCGAGGTTCTCCTGATCCTCCGACGAAGCGCTGGCGCGGAGATTCCCGCCCAGATAATCGAAAAGCCTAACCACGCCCGCCTCCGGGACGGCATGCCCCTGCCGCTGGGCCAAGGCCAGCGTCAAACCGCCGTAAGCGCTCCCCCACAGCATCGGCTCGCTGCCGCCCGGCCAGTACGCCAGGCCGCCCGATGCGGTTTGCATGGACAGCAACCGGTTGATGCCTTGCTGCACCACCTCGCGAACCTCCGCCGGATCCCGGCGCAACTGCGGCATCACCTCGTAAAACGGCTGCAGCACCAGCCAGGGCAACAGGCTGGAACTGGTTTGCTCGACGCAGCCGTAGGGATAATGGAGCAGATGTGAAACCGCCTCGCCCAATTCGGCCAGGCGGGTGTTGGCAATCCGAACCGTCACGGTCCCCTCGCCTTCCAACAGTTGCGGATTCGCGCCGGAAAGGAGATTCGTGGCCGCCGTGGTGGTGCGGCTCACATAAACCTCTTTCAGCAAAGGCGCCGCATAGCCAACCGGCAGCGACGAGCGCACGGCATCGGTGAAATCGTCCGCGCCGCTTCCCATGAACCCGGTAGGGCTGAGCTGCCGCTCAGCCCTGATATTTGGGCGGTGCGGCAACACCGCCCTACCAGCAAACGGTTCAAGGTCCCAAGGCGCGGCCGAACGGTCATCGGGGCTCTCCACGAACCGCGCCCGCCAAATCCATTGGGCCGTGCCGGCTTTGACAAACTCGAGCGGAAACTCGACCGAACCGGAGGTCCGCGCCTCCAGCCGCAGTTTGCGCGTCACCCGCGGCCACGCATTGGACGCGCCGGCCGACTGACTCGCCGCCGCCTTGTCATCGAGCTCCAGCGCGACTTCGATGTCACCCGGCTGATCGGTTTGATTGTGGACCACAGCGCGCGCGCTAATCTGGTCGCCGAGGTTGGCAAACCTCGGTAGCGAGGGCTCGACCATCAAGGGTTTGTTGAGCCGGAACGCCGTTTCCCCATGGCCAAACTGGTGGGCGGCAGTCTGGGCGACGGCAATGACGCGGTAGCGCGTCAGGCTGTCGGGAGCGGTAAAACTGGCGCGAACCTTGCCTGCCGCGTCGGTGCGCAGGGTGGCATTCCAAAAAGCGCACGGCAGGAAGTTCTTCCGCAATGAATCCGCGCTCTGGCCGCCGCCGCCCACCAGATAACCCTTGTTGCTGAAACGAAATTGCTCGGGATCCTCGGGCATCAAATTGGGCAGCGTCGAATAACTCGAGATGCTCAGCGGATGAATCGCGTAGAAAAAGGCGTGCGGATCGGGCGTGCGATAGCCCGCGAGACTCAAAATGCCTTCATCGACGGCGTACAGGGTGACCTCGGCATCCATCACCGGCTGGGCGGCGGCATCGCGAATCCCGGCCGTGAGCGATACCATTTGACCGGGGCGATAATCACCGGACGCGGACTTGAGCTCAACGATTAACCGGGTTTCGGGTCGCTCAACGTTAAGCTGGCAATACCCGAGACGATACTCCGGCTCCTTGACGGTATGCGGACTGTCAACCGTCCCCCGCAAGAGCATCACCGACACAAACACATTCGGAGCGTCGGTTTCCCGCAGCGGGATTTGCAGCGCGGGGGCGTTGCCGGTGAGATTCGTGACAAAGGAGCGCAGGACGCGATCGCGCTCCACCGTGACCAGGGCACTGCCGCTGAGCGGGGTTTTGACCAGCAGGATCGCCGTCTGGCCGGCCAGGTAATTGGTGCGGTCGGGCACCAAATCGATTTGCACCTCGTTGCGGTAATTCCAGGCCAGTTGATCGGCGCCGGCGACATTGAATGTGACGGCCGTGATAATGTCGCGACCGCCCTCGTCCTGGGCGACGGCTTCGATCAAATACAACCCGGCTGCGGCCGGCGTCCATGACAGCGAAGGCTGCGTGGGATTGGCGATCTCCCACGCGGTGCCGGTGCGTCGCAGCGGGCCAGTTTGAACTTCCTGTTCGAGGACGGTCTTAAGCTCGGGCTCGTTGCGATAGTTGATCGTATTGCCGGCGCCCTGCACCCGCACGCTGCGCCACTCGATCTGCTGCAAGCGTACGGTTGCTTTAACCTGATTCGTCAGGGGCGTGCCATCGGCTCGCACCGCGATGAGTTCGACGGGCGCCGCTTCACCCGTCCGGAGGACTTTGGCAAAGGATTTCAGCCCGAGATAAAAATCCGAGCTGTGCCGGGTAAATTGGGCGCTTTGGGAAATGGTTTGCTGGTTTAAGTCGGTCATTTCCACCAACAGATTGACGCGGCGCGGTTGGGGCGCTTTGGGATTC
>JADGRT010000447.1 GCA_017880715.1 Verrucomicrobiia bacterium
TCGTGGCTCGATAAGTATCCGAGTTTCAAAATCGGATTGGACAACGAGGCTTACACTTACGACGCGCTGGCCGAACAGAATCCGCAACTGCTCGAGGACGTGCGCGGCTGGCTGAAACGGTACTCCGGCCGGTTCGGCATTGGCACCTGCACCTACGGCCAGCCCCTGTCCGCCTTCATCAACGAGGAATCCAACGTGCGCCAACTGGTCCTGGCCATCCGGGCTGACCAGCGGCATTTCAACTACACGCCGACCATCTACCTGATGAGCGAGCACGCCATGCACAGCCAGATTCCGCAACTGCTCGCCGGGTGCGGTTTCCAAGGCGCCATCATGCGAACGCATTTCATGATGTATGGCTACAACCCGACCTTCAACGCGCCCATCGGCTGGTGGGTGGGCTTGGATGGTTCGCGGTTGCCGACCGTGCCAACGTATCCCGGCGAAGGCGCCGCGTTTGGCAAGACCACCGTGGACAACTGGATTCTTACCCGCTGGCCAGGCAAGGATACGCCGAAATCACTGGCGGATTTTCGCAACGAATTTGCACATATCCATCCACTGCTGGCCACGAGAGCCGACGATTCCGGCCTGCGCCGCGAGGAGCTGGTCCGGGAATGCGAAGGCAAGCCGGAGTATCGCTGGCTGCTTTTGGATGAACTCCTCAAGACTTTTCCGAAACCCACGGCTGAATTCAAAACCCAGCCGGACGATTTCGTGGTGCGAATGCCTTGGGGCTACTGCGGCAACGAGATTTGGAATACCTCGCGCCAGGCCGAAGTACAGGCGCTCACCGCGGAACGGTTGGCAGCGCTGGAACTCATGCTCGGCGGCGCCAGTCGCGAAGCCGATTTGGAGACGGCGTGGAAGAACCTGCTGGTAGCCCAACATCACGACATCCAGATTTGCGGACTGCTTCCCGAGGCGCGCCGTTTTTTGCCCGCCTCAATGGCTGCGTCGGCGCGCGTGCGGGATGGCGCCATGCAATTCTTTGCCTCACGCATGAAGGGCGAGGGATTGCTCCAGATAACAGCGTTCAATCCGGTATCCTGGCGACGCGCACAGTGGCTGGAATCCGAACTGTCCTTTCCCCAAAAAGACGAGGTTAAATCGATCCAGGTGAAGCAAGGCGCCCAAAAAATTCCCTCCGTCCTCCTTTCCACCGAACATTATTCCAACGGCAGCCTCAAGACCGCCCGGGTGGGTTTTTCGGCGGATATGGCTGGTTTGCGTTTGGCCGCCTATTCGCTCCTGGCCTCGAAAACCAAGGCCGTTTCCGAAACGAGTCCAAAGGCGGCCACGCCTCGAATCCTCACGGCCATGCCGGCCTTAACCATTGTCACACCGTTTTGCGAAGCCTGTTTGCATCCCGACGGCGGCCTGGCTTCACTGGTGGACCGGCACAGCGGCAAGCCGTGGCTGAAGCCCGGCACTCGCGGCGGTTTCTTCACCGGCACGATTGACGGTGAGGAACGCGACTCCAAAGGGCGGTGGCTGCTACCGACCGTCCGCGACGATGCGCCCGCCGTTACGGCTCGCGAAGCAGGCGTTATTGGCGGCATTCCCTACACCTTTGAACTGACGTTTAACGCCGACACTCCCCGGCTCGATGGCCGCGTGAAGTTCCACTTTGCGGGCCAGAAACTGGGCCGGGTGAGCACCAATCAGCGCGACGGCGCATCGGGTTTCATTCACGAGGAAAAACTCCGCTTCAAGCTGTTTCCGGCGGTGGGCGGCCAGGCGATCGGGGTGCGCGATCTGCCGTTCGCCATTGCTGAAACGACGAATCGCTACGTCGAGGGCAACTACTGGACGGCGCTGACCGACGGTCAGGCGGGGCTGGCGGTGTTTAACCGCGGAACGATGGGCAGCGTGCGCGAGCGTGACGGCGGCTTCTCGGTGCCGCTGGCCTTCGCCATGTATTACATCTGGGGCACACGGATGCTGGAGGGCGACTTCACCTACGAGTTCGCCTTGTATCCGTTCACCGGCGACTGGCGCCAGCCTGATCTTCACCGGCGCGCGCTGGAATACAACTTTCCGGTCGTCAGCGTTTCGACCTCGCCCGGGTCAGGCACGCTGGGCAGCGAGGTGGGCCTGATCGACGCGAGTTCGGACAACGTCATTCTTTCGGCCCTTTACCCCGAAAGCGGACGCATCCTGGCGCGGCTCTATGAATACCAAGGGCGCAACGGTGAAGCGACGATCGCATCAGGTAACGGTAGGGCTCGAATTGAGGCCGTTGACCTGTTGGGACGCAACGCGCGCGCGATTACCAGCCCAATAGCATTCAAACCCTGGCAAATTCAAACGATGCAACTCGATCCTGCTCGATAACGCAAAGCTGACCGATGACGAGGAGCGCGCCGAGGACGCCAGAATTGGAACATACAGCTGACCGCGCTCCTCGTCATTCGATCGAGCGACTTGGGTCGCCTGGGAGATTGACCCGACCATGGCAAACGGTCCAGGCCCAGCTCCGTAGGAGCGCCATGTTTATAGCAACCGTCCAATCCAATGATCGTTCCCAGCCCCATCGGGGCGGCATGGATTGCCCAGCGCAGCCTCGTGCCGCCCCTACAGGGCGAATGGCCCTTACTTAAGACCTAAAACTTTCTTGCCAAGTCGCTTGCGACGCTTGGGATGCGGCAGGGTTTCAAACAACTCCTGACGGCTCAATCGCTGCATTTCTTTGAGCGTCAACTGCACG
>JADGRT010000448.1 GCA_017880715.1 Verrucomicrobiia bacterium
CCAGGGCAAATCCATGAAAGGTAGGAGACGAGGTCACGAGACTCATTTTAAGTTTTAGGAGGCCGCCTAATCGGAAAATTAGAGCCTCGTCACCTCGTCTCCTACTTTTTTGGTTCATGAATTGGCCCCAGGTAGCAGCGGACGTGAGTCGGCTCACGCGTTTGCCCCGGCATATTGGAGCGGACTCACGTCCGCTGCTACGAGTTTTAGGGTTGCGGTGCGATTGGGTGCGCAAGTTCCGGCTTGCTGCTCGTCTTGCCAGGCGTATAACGGGGCGGATTCAAATACCTAACCATGATGAAGACAACGATCTCCTTTCTCAGCCGTCGCGCCTTTCTGCACCGTTCGGCTCTCACCGCCGCCGGCATCGGCGCCAGCCTCAGTTTTCCTTTCGTGGTCACGCGACCCGCCTTCGGCGCGGCCTGGAGCGAAGGCATCCGCGTGGGTGTCATCGGCGCGGGCGGCCAGGGGCGCAGCCACATGCGCTTGAATTTCGATAACCTGGTCGCCATCTGCGATGTGGATAAAAAGATCCTCGCCGCCCGCAAAGAGGAGGCCGAACAGCAAACCAAGCGGACCATTGCCACCTACTCGGATTACCGCAAGCTCCTCGACAGCAAGGAAATCGATGCGGTCATCATTGCCACCCCGGATCATTGGCACGCCCTGCCCACCATCCACGCCTGCCAGGCGGGCAAGGATGTTTATACCGAGAAGCCGCTCACGTTGACCGTCGCCGAAGGCCGCGCCATGGTGAAGGCCGCCCGAAAGTACAATCGCATCGTGCAGACTGGCAGCCAGCAGCGTTCCGAGGAGAATTTCCGCTATGCCTGCGAGCTGGTCCGGTCGGGCCGCATCGGCAAGATCAAGACCGTTCGCGTCGGCACCCCGGGCGTGAACTGGACCAAGGAAGCTGCGGTGCCCGATTCCGAACCGCCGGCTGAACTCGATTATGACATGTGGCTCGGTCCCGCTCCGTTCCGCCCTTACAACAAGCACCGGGTGCATTATTATTTCCGGTTCTTCTGGAATTATTCCGGCGGTCAGATGACCAACTGGGGCGCCCACCATCTCGATATCGCCCAATGGGGTTTGGGCATGGACGAAAGCGGCCCGGTTGAGATTGACGGCCAGGGCAAGTTCAACCAGGACCATTTGTACGAGGTGCCGCAGACATTCGAAATCAATTATCGGTACGCCAACGGCGTCAACCTCCTCTGTGGCAGCCGCCAGAAACAGGGCACGACCTTTGAAGGGGAAAAAGGGACGATTTTCGTCAACCGCGGCAAACTCGAGTCCACACCGGCGGACATCATTGAACAACCGATCACCGACAAGGACGTGCGTCTTTACAAGAGCTCCGGACATCATCGCAACTGGTACGAGTGCATCAAGAGCCGCCAGCAGCCCATCTGCGACGTGGAGATCGGTCATCGTTCCGCGACCGTTTGTCATCTGGGCAACATCTCGATCCGCGTCGGTCGCAAGATCAAATGGGATCCAGCCAAGGAGGAGATCGTGGGCGACGCCGAGGCCGCCAAGTTGCTGAGCTACGACTACCGCAAGCCCTGGAGCCTGCCGCAGGTCTAACAGCGCGACTAAAATATCCTTTTTTGCCGAGGGAACGAGGCTCATATTTCCTCGGAAACAAAGATATATTTAGAGACTCCTCACGTCGTCTCCTACTTTACAGGCTGCTAAGGTGAAAAAACGAAGCGTCGTCCTGGTAGTTGCGGCGTTGCTGCTGCACAGCTCGTGGGGGCCGGAATTCAAGTGGCTCTGCAATCCGGTGCTGAGCTGCCATTCGTGCGTGCTCGCCTGGTTTGCGTGCCCGGTGGGGGTCTTCGTGCATTATTCCGGCTATCACCTGTTTCCTTGGGTGGCCCTGGGTACGGTGCTTTTTGTAGGGGTAACCGTGGGCCGGTTGTTTTGTGGCTGGGTCTGCCCGTTCGGGCTGCTGCAAGACTGGCTGCATCGCATCCGGGGAAACAAGATCACCCTGCCGGATTGGACCGCTTGGATTAAGTATCCCGTCCTGGTTTTCTCGGTTGTTATCTTTCCCTTTCTCTGGGGCGAGCAGACGTGGCTTTCATTCTGCCGCATTTGTCCGGCGGCGGCCGTCCAAGTCTCGCTGCCGGCGTTCTTGAACGGCGACAGCAGCTTGAGTGTGGCGACCATGGTTCGGTTCCTCGTGCTGGGCGGGGTGGTGGCGCTGGCGATCGTGAGCAGCCGGTCCTTCTGCAAAGTGCTCTGCCCGATCGGAGCTTTGCTGGCGCCCTTGAACTACCTTTGTTTTTGGACCGTGAAACCGCGGCGGCAGCAATGTCTGGATTGCCGCAAATGCGACGACGCCTGTCCCACGAGGATTAGTCCGTCGTTGCGTTTGTCCGTAGGCCGGCCCGCCAACCGCGCGCTCGACTGCATTGTCTGTCACGATTGCACGGCGGCCTGTGCGACAACCTTACTGAAAAAGCCTCCTGGCTGATGCAACTCGGGTTTGTCGGAGCGCGGGCATCTTGCCCGCTTGGAGGGTTCGGCTTGAGGAAAGACAACCAGAACCGTGAGGCCATCCTAAGCGGGCGAGGACGCCCAATGTCACTAAGATTTCATGGTCATCTGAAAGCGCCAGAGGACTGGCGCAGTCCAAAACGCTTCGCGAATTCACGGCCGGTGCGAGCGGGCGCCAGCTTTTGGACTGCGCCAG
>JADGRT010000449.1 GCA_017880715.1 Verrucomicrobiia bacterium
CGCAGCTTCCGCCGCACGGCGCGGATGCAGCCCTGATAGAACGTGCGCAGCCAGCCGATTTTCGGCACGTGCAGGCTGTGGTACCAGATGTTCTCCGCCTGTTTTTCCGGCGCCGACACCGGTTGTTGCAGGCAGGAGACCACGTGGATTTCCACGTCGGGCAACCCGACAAAGCCTTGCAGCAAGGCTTCCGGGGCGATGCCCATGCGAGGCATGGGATTCGCGTATTCCTTGAACGACTCCCGGTTGTCACTGGTCAGGATGGCAACGCGCATTGAAGTGATCGAAAGATGGGTTGGTCACGCCGGGCGCAGCAATTGAAGTCCGGCGGACGGGACCGGACGTGCAGGCCGGCGGCAAAAGGATGTGCATGTGTCATTTCGAATACCATGAATATTGGCGGTCAACGAGCCGATTCAGGCGGCGCAGGATTTGTTTGCCCAACCACTGGCCGCGTCCGGTGGGAAACGCCGCCCCGCTGGTACCACCTTTAGCATTGAGGCGCGGTTGCGTCACGAACAAATGGACTTCTGCCGCGGGCCGGCCCTTCAGTTCGCGGAACAATACCCGCTCGATCCACGTCCCGGTCCGGTCATCGCATTGCCGGTACAAACCGCGCACCCGCTCCTGGTAAAAATCGGTGCTGGCGCAGAAGACATAGGTGCGCGCCATGCCGGCGCGCGGCACCTGGTCAATGATCAATCCGCTGTCCGGGTCTTGCCGGCACTCGCTCAGCAGCGAGTGAATGTTCAGGATTTGGTAGCGGCCGGTGATTTTGAGCCAGCGCGCCGGTGGCCGGGCTTCGGCGGCCAGCCAGGCATCCAGCATTTCAAATTCCTGATGGCCCTTGCCCCGCTCGGGGCTGGCGGACGGTGGGAACCGTTTCACTTGCAGCCGCGCCGTTTCGCGAAATTCGGCGTGCCGTTCGAGCGGATACGATGAATTTTCGAGAAAGATCACCGGCGCGTGCCGGACATAAAATTGCACGGCCTTTGCATATTCCGCCAAGCGCGCCGCCGGATCCACCAACGCGGCGCCCGTTACAGCGGGAACCACCGTGGCGGTCAACACGATGGGAATTTCGGCCTGGCCCTCAAGCGGGGTTGTCATGCTTGGCTATTTGGGGACCCAACGTCAGCCTTCTCATTAAATTTCTTGGCAATGCCCGCAGCACCAGGCCGCAAAACCAACTGGGCAAAAATCTCGCAATCAATTCAATGGGCTCCAATCGCATCACGTTCAGTTTACGCTCGGCTGCTCTGAAGCTGGCTTCGGAGGGCTGTGCCTTGACTTTGAATGCGCGCAACAAACCTGCGAAGCTCAGGTCGAAGACTTCCGATTGCCAGTTGTCGAGCAGCGAGACGTATGGGACCAGCCATTTTCCCTTCCTCATCCTAGCGTCATGCGCCATCAGGACACCCCCGATCTTGATTTGCGGCGCGAGCAGCCTGAACTCCTCGATTTGCTCGTACGGGTTGCCGCCTCCATCGAGAAACGCGAAGTCAATTGCCTCGCCCGGCGGCAGGCTTTTCAACCATACCGGGAGCACGTCGGTGGAAAAACCGAAAAGCGGCGTGAAGCGATCTACCGCTTCCGGCGCGCCGGCGCGGATGTTGGTGATCATTTTTTCATAAATATCCTTCGAGGCCTCCACGCCCCAAAGATGTCCCGTGCCATTGGCCTGCAACGCGCGGAGAATGTGAAGCGTGCTGCCGCCGCCCAGCCAAGTGCCGACTTCCAGCGCGATCCTGGGTTTGATGGGGGCTTCGAGGATGGCCTTGGTGATAAACGCCCGTTCGGCGGCGTTCAACTGGCCCTCGATGGGCGGGCGGGTTGTCTGGTTTTCCGCAATCATAGGTGTTGGTCTCGTTAATTCGCAAAACTACCTTTGGCGCAGCGGAGGGTAAAGGAAATACACCCTGTTTGCCCGTATATATTGGGGAAATTTATGACCGCTTGACGTCAAATCGGCATGAGCCGTAGTTGCGTCTTAAAGGAGGAGAGGGCCGCCCGTCCTCCATAGTCCCGTAATGCGGGACGAAGGGTGGAGGGTGAGGAGCCAATGTTTACGAGCACGAACCCCTCGCCCCAGCCCTCTCCCCGTTTGGACGGGGAGAGGGAGTTATTCCCGTTCGGTGCGGGTGTTTGGATGCAACCGGAAGAAGCCGGCGGCGCGAAGTTTGCCGGTGTCCGCCACGGAATGTTTCACGTCGCCGGCGCGTTTAGCCGCGTGGACAATTTCCGAACGCGAACCGGTCAGCCGCCGGATTTCTTCCGCCAGCGCATTGATCGTAATGGCCTTGGCGGGACGCGTATGATCTTGCTCAGCCAGAAGGCCTTGGCATCCCTCAGACACACCCGGTGTGTTTAGATTTCTGCGCGGCGCACATCTTGGGTGAGAATTTCCCGAAACCAAGGTTCGCGACTTGAACCCATCAACCTGAGATCGAAGCGGTCTTCGCCATTGGCTTGCCTGCACTGGAATATGCCATGATAAAACACCGGGAAGCCGTGCCATGATCCTCATCCAGCAACTTGATATCGTAACCATAGCGCAACAACAGTTCCTGCACTTCGAACATCAGCCGGATGTGATGCACTTCAATCAAGAGCACAGGCTTGTGGTTTGTCAGCAGCTTCTGCCCGCCTCGGAGCACCAGCGCTTCGTTCCCTTCCACGTCAATTTTCA
>JADGRT010000450.1 GCA_017880715.1 Verrucomicrobiia bacterium
GATCTGGAGCGCGGACATTCTTGTCCGCCTCTTCGTTCTGGTCAACGCCCAAGCGGACAGGAATGTCCGCGCTCCGAAAAAGTGAGCGCACTTGGACGCCTTAACCTGGGGGCGTGGCGCCTTGGGGCTCCACGGGGTCCGCAAGGGGAACGAGTTCCGCCGATGTAGGCATACCCACCAGAGCCCGGAACCGCTCGCGGTAAAACGCGCTGCTGGCAGAGAGAATCAGGAAAGGCAGGAGGTAAGCCATATTCAACAGGACAAACACTCCAATGATGGGGAACATTATTAGCAGCGGCGGAAAACTGCCGCCAGCAAAAGCGCTGATCACGATGGCCAGGACGCTGGTCAGCAGCAGGAAACCGACCAGGCAAAGCGGATAACGCAACGGACCATGAGGTTTGCGACAGCAGAACCCGGCGAGGCTTAAACTCAGGGAAGCCATGACGGCGCCGACCACCAGTCCGATCAGGACAGCCGTGGTTTCGAATTCCACGAGCTGGAAGCTGGCATCCGCCCAATAGGTCAGGCAAGCGCCGCCGGCCAGGATTACGGAAACCTTCAGGAAAGTGAGAGTCCGCGACCGGCCCTGAAGCAGCGGTGTCACCAGCCATAACATGGCCACCCCCATGGTCATCGCCCCGACAAACAGGCCGAGCATTTCAAACCTGGAGCTGAACATGGCGACGACTTTTTGGAAAACTAAGACCGCGAAAAGCACCAACGCGAGTGGTATGAAGATAAGCCGGGCTTTGGGCGGACGGTTGAATTTCAAACCGAACAGTGCCAGGAGCAGCACCCAGGGTAAAAGCTTCGGCAGCGAATTGACTCGTTTCCAGTCGAACTCGTCCGCCGCGGCATCTTTAGCCCCCAAAGCTCCCAAATCACCCAAGGCCGTTAGCTTCAGGGTTCCCGAGACATTCCAAGGTACTCGCCATGAGTACGCACAGGTGCCGCCTCAGCCATACTCGAATTTGCCCGAGTGCAACTTTCTCGCTCCTTGGAAAATCGCGAATTCCGGCGGTTGGCTCCGATTTTGTTGGCTCAAGGTGTAGGAGTCACCACCCATGCCGGTCAACTGATAGGTTAATGCCAGAACGGCGCCTCGACGCTCGGCGGCGATCTTTTGGCGCAGGGGACCGCCGATATTTATCGCCGTGGGCTGGTTGGCATCTACATTGAATCTGCCTTCGATCTGAGCACTGGCCTCCAACGAAGAACCGGGAGCTTTCAGATAAACACGCTTGCGTTGGTACTTTCCGACCGGGACTTTGACGGTGGGCTTCGGCGAATGGAGGATGACGGCATAATCCCCGTCCAAATCCAACTCCTCAATCATAGTGCCGGAAATCTGCAGTTCACCCATCGGGGTGGGCACTTCGGTTATCGTGGCCTTAATCCTGGCTGCCTCATCCCGGCCCTCGTAGGCCAGGGAGCAGCGATAGACCTGTCCATCGAGACACCACTTGGCCGGCAAATTAACGATGCTCCGGTTCATACCCGCGGCATCGCTTTGAAAAAGGCGGCTCCTTTCCCCGACCGGTCGGATGGTCATCGAGCGGAAATTATCCAATGAACCGCCGGCGATGACCTGGTTATCCGGGATCGCCACGATCCACTGCTTCCCAGCCAATTGGATTTCTCCCTGCCAAACCGAACGAACGCTGGCGGAGATGTTGAGCGGATTGTTCCGGTAGTGGTAAAAACGAAGCTCGACCTTACTCGAATGCCACCCATGCGGGGTGGAAAAGGCCAGGGCAACTGCGGGGAAAACCTGGTAATAGCTGGCATTGCCAGTGGCACTGGTTAAAGTCCCGGCCGAATCATCGGTGAGATCGCCATTACGATTCAGATCCAAGTAGAGCCTGCCTTTGGATTCATCCCAAATGTAGGCGACGGCGTTGCTGGGACCTTGGTTGGTGAAGAAGGTCCCCCGGAGGACGCCACGGCTGCTTAAATCGGGTTCCTTGATAAAAGGCTGAGTTCGGGGATTGGCATCCACTCTCAAACTGGATGGCATCGAGCCCTGTTCTCGCAGCGAGAGCAGGACGGTGTTGGTTGATGAAGCAGGGGAGGCGGCGGCTGACAAAGAGGTCGTGCCCATTATCAGCCAGAGCCAGACGCACAACACGGATGGCACCAGAATCCGCATTCTCGGGCGGATGACCTTTCGGCCACCCGCGTCAGACCGCCATGGTATTGCCTTCAGCATCGGTCCCTTATTGTTGGACGCAACATTAAGCGAATGACAGGGCATGAGCAAGAAGGAAGATTCAACCTGGTGCATCTCGGGTGTGAGACACATTAATAACCAGTCGGGAGGCCTGATGTCTTTTGGAAATTTAGTCAGGATTTTGTCCCGGAGGGACATCGTGAAAATAGCCCGGCGTTTCAACGCCGGGTTGGGCGCCACAACACCGCAAGTCCCGAAGGGACGGATGAGGTTTAATCCCACAAATACCGATCGTCGTATTCAATGCGGTGTTTCTTGAGCAACGCTAAAAACTCCTCCTGAAATGTCATTTGCCGATGGTGCTCCTCCTGGCCTTGGATGTATCGAAGGATATTGTCCAATTGCGACACGCTGACACTGAAGGCGCCATATTTTTCCTGCCAACCAAAGAGGCGGTGTTGCGGAAAGGTTTCATGCACCCATTTCGACGAGCCGCCCTTGAT
>JADGRT010000074.1 GCA_017880715.1 Verrucomicrobiia bacterium
ATCCGGTGTGCCGCATAAAGCAGTCGGCCTGCATCCGGCCGGACCGGGCGCCGCGCCGGCTCGCATTCGTCCGCACAGAAATTGCTAAGCAATCGCTTTTTTGACATGCTTCCTACTTTGATTTGAGGCGTGGCGGTTAAGGAGCATGGGTTTGGGCTTGCCGGCATGGGCGCGAGCTTACGCCCTCGTCGATACAGGTCAAGCGCGAGCCGCTCACGGGTCCGTCGCTTCTGGAGAATCCCGGCTTGACTTGGTTTGCGCGTAGGGAACATTACCGCAGTCGGTCGAATTGAACACCGGTTCTAATGCTATGAATCATCATCGCTTTGCCTGCAATCGAAGGAAGTTCCTGCATATGGGCATTTGCCTGGCGGCCGCGGCGCCCGTGGCATTCGCGTTGGGCAAGGAAGACCAAGCTTCGGCGGACCCTCCTGCTGCCGGCCAGGCGGCGGCGCCAGCTCGCAGCCGTTCGGACGCCAAGGTGGCCATCATGTCCTGCAAAGGTTACGGGCCGGAAGTTCGGGCGGCTTTGGAAAAGTCCTTTGACCTGCTGGGAGGCATCGGCGGGCTGGTCAAGAACCAGACCGTCACCGTAAAGATCAACCTGACCGGATCGGATTTCCATCAGGTGTTTAGCCGGCCGGTGGGGGAGAGTTTCATGACGCACAGCTCGACCGCCATGGCGCTGGGGTCGCTGCTGTTCGCCGCGGGCGCCAAACGGGTGCGCTTCGTGGAATCCACCAATCGCCTCGAGCCGCTCGAAAAGGTGCTGGGTTTTGCTGGCTGGGATGTAAACGCGCTCCTCGCCCTGGGCAACGTGGAACTCGAGGACACGCGTAATTTGGGCAAAACCAAGCAATACGCGCCGCTCCAGGTCGCTTCCGGCGGTTATCTCTTTTCCTCGTTCGAACTGAATCATGCTTATCACGACACCGATGTGCTGGTTTCGCTGTCCAAGCTCAAAACCCACACGATAGCCGGGGTGACGATGTCGATGAAGAACCTTTTTGGGATCACGCCCAATGCGTTGTATGGCGATCAGGCGGGCAGCGAGAACGCCACCACCGGCCGCGGAAAACTGCACGACATGGTTGGCTGGGACGCCGCTGCCGCCGCGAAAATCGTATTTCCCGGAGCCCGGCCTGGAACGTTCTCTAACGATCCTGGCTATCGAGTGCCGCGGATTGTGGCGGACCTTTGCGAGGCGCGGCCCATTCATCTCTGCGTGATCGACGGCATCACCTCAATGAGCGGCGGCGAGGGACCCTGGTCGGCGGAGGCGCGTCCGATTGGTTTGACCACGCCGGGAGTGCTCATCGTGGGTAAGAATCCGGTTTCCACCGACGCGGTAGGCACGGCGGTGATGGGTTTTGACAATCCCCGGGCGGCGCGCGGGGAGGGACCTTTTAAGTTGGGCGACAACCACCTGGTTCTAGCCGAGCAGCGAAAGCTCGGGATTGCGGATTTGTCGAAAATCGAGGTGCTGGGTGTGCCTATCGCCCAGGCGCGCTATCCGTATCCGCTATAAGGCGGGGTCAATTCATGATCCAAAAAAAGTAGGAGCCGAGGTGACGAGGCTCTGATTTTCTGATTAGGCGGCCGCTTAAAATTAAAATGAGGCTCGTGACCTCGTCCCCTACCTTTCATGAATTTGCCCTGGCTCTGGCGATATTGCCTCTGCTTTAGCATTGCTAGACTCGAGGCGTCCCGGTATAAAGTTCCGGCATTGAATTCCCATAGGCAAAACGCTGCTCTGTCATTCTGACGCCGTGGGGATTACGAAAACCGGACAACATGTTTGCCTCGAAGAAACATAAGGAAGCGAATCGTTTCTATCTCCTGCCGAGCATGGGACGGAGCAATCGCAAACACCACCGCGAGGTTCTCCTTTGGGCTTTGGTAGTGGGCTTGATTTGCGCGGCCATCGTTGGCTTTCTCATCTGGTTCATGAATGGGCGTTTTTAGGCATCCCTTCCCTATCCGGCGCATGGCACCGCCAAATACTCTTGGAGCCTGCTCAACGCGGCCGCGCGATGACTGATCCGGTTTTTAATCGATTCACCCAATTCCGCAAACGTTTCGGTGTAAGTTCGGGGAATAAACAACGGGTCGTACCCGAATCCGCCCTTTCCTTGCGGTGCGAATCCCACGCATCCTTCGCAAGCGCCTTCGAATAACCGTGTTTGCGCCACCAGCTCGGCAACCGTGGGAACGATCGGGGTATGTCCCCGAACGGGGATGGGCGTCAGCGCGATGACGCAACGGAACCGCGCGGTCCGGCGTTCCATCGGCGCCTGGGCCAGCCATTGCAGCAGCTTGGCGTTGTTGGCCTCGTCGGACGAATTGCTGCCCGGGCTTGCATCCAGGGCCGCGAACCGCGCCGAGTGAACCCCGGGCGCGCCTTGCAAGACATCCACCTCCAGACCGGAATCGTCGGCCAGGACAAAATCAGGGGAGCTATCGCCGATTGCGGATTGCAGATTGCGGACGGTTGAAACACACCAAGCCGCCAGCTCGGCGGCTTTCTTCGTCGCGTTGCCGGCGAAGGTATTGGCATCTTCGATAACCGCGGGCGCCAAGGGGAAATCGGCCAGAGTCAGGCAATGAAAAGCCGCGCCTAAAACAGCGCGGATTTCTTCGACTTTATGGACATTGCGGGTGGCGATTAACAGCGTCGTCATGCCGGCATCATCATCCGATTGGGGCGCTCTACGCCATCCTAAATCTCAGCCTCTTCGCGCCTCGTCCGCCAAAGAGACGGGCGCAGCCGGATTGCCATCCAAGGAACTCCGTACGGCCATGGCGAGGGCTGGTGGAGCATACGGCTTGGCGAGAAAACTGAATCCCGGCCGCATCACCAACTCCTCTCCCGCCATATCCAGGCTGTAGCCACTGGTGTAAATGACCTTGAGCGACGGTTGCTCGGCGTGCAATTTCTCGGCGAGTTCGCGTCCGGAGATTCCGCCAGGCATGACCAAGTCGGTCAGTAACAACCGCACTTGGCCGGCGTTTTGACGCCATACCTGCATGGCCTCGATGCCATCGGCGGCCTCCAGCGTGACATAGCCGTAGCGGGCCAGAACGGTCCGCACCAATGAGCGTAACGCCGGCTCGTCCTCGACCACCAGGATGGTTTCCGAACCGCCACGCACGCCAGGCTTGGAGCTTGTGGCGCGTGATGATTCGGCGGCCGCAAAGACGGCGGGCAGGAACAGGGTGAAGGTCGTGCCCTGGCCCACCGCGCTTTCCACCTCGATCCATCCTTCGTGCTGCTTCACAATGCCATAGATGGTGGCCAGGCCGAGACCGGTGCCTTTACCCACTTCTTTGGTGGTGAAAAACGGCTCAAACAGATGGCTGCGCACGGTGGCATCCATCCCGCAGCCGGTATCCGTCACGCTCAAACAAACGAAATGGCCGGCGCGCGCCTCCGGATGCCGTTTGGCCTGGATTTCGTTCACCTCCCGCTCGAACGTGCGCAACTTCAACCGGCCGCCTTGCGGCATGGCATCGCGGGCGTTGACCGCCAGGTTGACCAGCACCAACTCCATCATGCCCACGTCGGCGCGGACGGACGGCAGGCGGGATGCATAGTCCAATTGGAGCTCGATGTTTTCGCCCAGGAGGCGTTGGAGCATGCGAACGACACTGCCGATGGCCTCGTTCAAGTCCAGAATCTTCGGCTGCATGATCTGCTTGCGGCTGAAGGCCAGCAGTTGGCGGGTCAGATTGGCGGCGCGACCGGCGGCCACCGAAACTTCTTTGAGCGCTTCGGCCGTTTCGGGATCTTGCTCGCGCCCGGACAGCAACAGGCCGGTATGTCCCTGGATGACCGTCAGGATGTTGTTGAACTCGTGCGCAACGCCGGCCGCCAGTTGCCCGACGGCGGCCAGGCGTTCCTGCTGCATAATGGCCTTTTGGGTTTCGCGCAGCCGGTCATAGGCATTCTGCAAATCGGTCCGCAACCGGGCGTGGTGGGCAGCCAGGGAGATCGACTCGCATAGGGTCTGCAGGAACTCAATCTCGACGGGATTGAACCCGTTGATCGAACGTCGCGCGGCTGTCAAAACGCCATAGGTTTGGCCATCCACCGCCAGGGGCGCTGCCAACACGGAGAGGAATCCGCTAGCCGCCAATTTGCGCGGATGGACGGCTGGGTTTCGGCTCAAGTCGGAATTGTATGACATCTCGCCCTTCAGGCACGCTTCCAGTCCCAAGTCGGAGGGGATTAATAACGCTCCTTCCCCCAGACCCATCTCCGCAGCAAGAAGCTGGCTCTTCGGACCTCGCGCCGCCACCTTAAATGTGTCGGTGTCGGGATCGTAAAGCATCACGCCGCCGAAATCGATCGGCAGATGCGTCTCCAGGTGGCCCATGGTAACCCGGAAAATGCTGATCATGTCCTGCTGTTCGGCCGCCGCGCGCGTGATCTGGTTTAACAGGCTGGTGCTCGCCAGCTCCTGACGGATCGTCTCGGTCTGCTTCTGAACCCGTAGGCGCAACATCACCACCCAACCCATCGCGGCCAGCAGAACCGCTCCGGTAACGCCAGCAGCTCCAACCACGCGCCGACCGGTCCACCAGAGCGGCAACTTGAGAACCTCCACGTCCCCCGGTGTGCGCAGTTGGAGCCGCAGACTGCGGGTGCGCCCGGCGCTGTCATTCCAAATCGAATTGATTCCCGTCAACCGCAGCAAACTGCCGAGGCGAAGCGCAGCTAGCGGGGCGACGGGCTGGGAACTTTCCAGAGAGGCCTCGAATACCAATTCATCGGCCTGCAAGATTAACCCGCGGCCCTCGACGCCATTCACCCAATCCACCAACCGCGCCTCCAAGCTGACCAACTGCGCGTCGTACTTGCCAGAAATTGCCTCCTGAATAGTGATTGACTTCGGCTCGATCGCCGGGCCGGAGCCAACCCGGCGAAAAATAGCGTCCGACAAATAAGGACCCGTCTCTCCGGCGGACACAAAGCCCGCCACTTCGACGCGATCCCCGGGGGAAACCGGCGCCAGGGTGGCAGCGCGCACAAAAAGACCATCGGTATCATTTTGCACGAAGAGGGTGGACCAGCGGGAATCCCGGTAGGTCACCACCCCTTGCACCCGAACGCGGTGGCTTAACTCGCCACCCGACTGGTACCTTAACAGGCTGTTAATGGACAGCAGCGGCTGGGCATAAGGATCGACCGGGGCGGGTTGTTCGATCGAGAAATCCTCCAACCGGTTCGCATAGAGCAGCACGCCGATCCATTGTTGTTTGTCGTTGAACCGCGCCACACAGACGCCCGCCACCCGCACGACCGCGTCAACCAGGTTGGTTGGCAACGGCTTGGAGGGGAGCCAGGGCATCCTGACAGAAATGCCGCCACTGAAGGTCTCCAGGTTCGCGGTCAGAAGGTTGGACTCGTTGCTGACCGCGTGCACAACGCCCCTGATCTCGACCCGTTGACTGTCCTCCTGGCCGGTGCGCAAGAGCTCAAAAGTAACCGGTTTGGCCAGCGGCAGCTCAACCTGGCCCAACAGCCGATAACGAGGAAGGATGATGATCGGAGCGTACAAGCCCGGACCCGTGAAACCCATAACTTCGACTTTTTCGCCGACTTTACGCTGGGCCAGCGAGCCGGACTGATTATCATAAACATAAATGCCAGCGCTATCGTCCTGAACGAACAAGAGATTCCGCTCCACGTTTTGAAAAGTGACCACCCCTTGCACGCGCACCGGGTAACCGCGACGCGCCTCCTCGACCGTCAAGCCCCGGATTTGGGTGACCTGGCGCAAAACCGGCAGGTACACTGCTCGTGGAAGCGCGGCCGTCTTGTTGGTAGCTCCAACCGGGATTTGCGGAAGACTCAAGGCCAAAATGCGTATGACCGCATCCTCCAAAACCGGTCCCGCCGCATCACGGCCGGGAAATCCCAGCACTTCTGCTACTTGGTTGGACGGCGCGTCCATTAATTCAGAGGCTTGAACCTGAACGACGCCATTGGAATCCGCCAGGCGCAAGGTCCCACCCGGTCCGCGTCCCAGAGTTCCGCTCACGCGAACCCGATGTATCCGGGCGGGCGGCGTGGGGTCGGCAATCAAACTGGCAATCGAACGTAACGGGGCCACGTCGGGATATCCGGGCGTCTTAACCTCGACCGCCAGGTTGCCAAAGTTCGGCACGTGCAGATCGAGAAAGACGGGATCCTGAGGCGTCGAGGAAACCATGCCGCAAACGCCTTGAATTCTCACTTCCGCGTCCACCAACCCTTCCCACACCCGACTGGGAGGAGGCGCTTCCGTGAAGAGGGCTCGCAACCGTTTTCCATCCGCGGCGATTTCCAGCAGGAGCCGGTTCCCTACGTTGATTGCCGAGCGGACCACACCGCGCACCTCCACCCAGTTTGAGTCTTCCGTGTCCGTGGCCAGTTGCGCGAAAGTCACCGGCTTGGCAGGAGGCAGCGACACCTCGCCCAGTCCCAACACGAGCGCCTGGTCAATGTAGGGCAAATGGTTCCCCTGGGCGGCAATCCCGGTGACCTCGACCTTCTGACCCGACCGCCACCATGCGGATTTGTTCTGGGGGGAAATAAAAACACCGCCCGTGGCGTCTTGTAAAAATACCAACCCCCGGCTCGTATCCCACAGGGTGATGACCCCCGTCAGCTTGACCCGATAACCACGGACGGCTTCATTCGTGGTCAAGGTCCGGACCTGCTCGACACGGGTTAACGTGGGTGGAGCGCCAGCGGCCGCCGGTTCGCTGGCCTCACCCGAAGACAAGCTCCCCAGCAACCCTGCCGCCAGGAGGGCCGCAACGCGTCTTGGCGATGGAATTCGGACCCACATTCTCTTGTTATCCCAATGGACCGAGGAGTCATGGAAATCCAACCCGGTAATAGGCCCGGTCTCCCCGCTCGCTTTCCCGATGAGATCGATATTGTCGAACGACCTTATCCATGTCGCCCATCTTATACCAAACCATGCGCATGACCAGCTTTACCTGGTGGAAAACGGCTGGCTGGACGCATCTGGCTAAGCCTGACCCACACCGCCCATTACGCCATCGCCGTGGCCATTCTCGAAAGCGCTCCCGACCAGCGCGCGTGAGCCCCGCATCGTCCTCGTCCTCGTCCTTCGTCCCTCGTTCTCGATTTCATAAACAAAAAGATCGAGGACGAGGGACGAAGGACGAGGACGAGGACGAAATAGCCCAAAAACGGCGATCCGATCTCGCGGAGAAACTGGCGCCTCCAATGCCAAGTCGAGCCGCCAAGAATCCCGTTTCTATGGCGCTTCCAATTTGTCAAGATCGGCGATGTCTTGTGGACGAGCCGTGGCTCGCTTGTTCTTAATCAGGTCTTCCCTGCTAATAAAGGCGGCCGGGACTCCTTCCAGTTCGGCACTTGTCCTGTTCGGCCAGGCTTCATGGAAGTTTATAGCGTCAATCGATGTTAGAATATCGATCCGATTCGGTGGGCGGCCCAATTGAATCACGGATTCGGGTTCCAAGAAGTTGCTGGCGCTGAGCCCCAGCCCGCCAAAGCCAAAATCGAAAAGCACTTTCTCCAGCCGGGTTGCATTTTCCACAGACCGCTCCACGAAAAAATCGATGTCGCCGGTAAAACGCGGGTACCCATGGAAGCCAACCGCATAGCCGCCCACAATCAGGTATTTAACCCCGGTGGAGTTTAACAATGCGATAAACTCGCGCAAATCCTTGTTCAGCTTCATGGCCTTGGCCTTGGTTAATCAAGTCCAGCAGGATGTCCAAACGCTCCTGGGAAGAAAGTGAACGGTAATAGGCCCGGTCTCCCCGCTCGCTTTCCCGATGAGTTCGATATTGTCGAACGACCTTATCCATGTCGCCATCCTATACCGAACCAGGCACAAAGCTAGCTTTACCTGGTGGAAAACGGCGGGCTGGACGCTTCTGGCTAAGCCTCCCATCACGCCACCGCCGTGGCCATTCTCGAAAGCGCTCCCGACCAGCCCGCGTGAGCTCCCCCATCGTCCTCGTCCTCGTCCTTCGTCCCTCGTCCTCGATTTCGTAAAACAATCAAATCGAGGACGAGGACGAGGACGAATAAGCCCAAGTCAGAGCGCAGATCCGAACTTATTTCCCTCCGGTTACCGCTGCCGGCAAATCCTCGCGATTGATCATCCATGGATGTTCCAGGAGTTCCTTGGTGTAGTTGTTCCGCGCCAGGCTCCACTTCGAGTTCCAACTCATGAAAAAAGTCGTCTTCGGGAAATCTCGCTGAAGGCCTTCGATGAAACGCCGGTAATCGTAGTCGCCCGGCGGGTTTTGCGCCCCGTGCGGTCCATATTCGGTAAACCCGAACGGTTTTCCCAAGGCCACCACCTCCTGGTATCCTTTGATGTGCTGCGGATCGATGAAGTCGGTATAGGCATCCAGTCCGACCAGATCCACATACCGGTCGCCCGCATAGAATTTGGCCGTGTTGGAACCGTGGTTGGGACCATAAACCCAAAGCAGATTATCCAACCCCTTGGTCTTGGAAAAATAATCGAACATGTGGCGCCAAACCTGGATAAAGGCGTCGGGATCTTGGTCGCCCCACCAGAACCAGCCGCCGTTCATTTCATGGAACGGCCGCCACAAGACCACCACGCCCGCATCCTTGAGTTCCTGCAGGCCGGCCGCCAGAATATCCAACTCTTCCATCCAACGCTTATTCGTATCGGTTCCCGGTGTCAACAGGCTGTTTAGATCCACGCCTTTGTCCCGCAAGCCGCCACCTTTGGGATTGGCCGGATTATAAAGGTGCGCGCTGATCGTGACCAAACCGCCCTGCTTCCAATACTCGATGGCGGCCTCGTTCGCCAGCCGGCAAAACAAACCGCCCCGGCCAAAATCCGCATAATCGGCGCCCAGCAGCGCTGGCCAATGACCGGTCTGGTTCTGGATTTCACCTAACAACCGCAGCCCGGCGCCCCGGCCGAAATCGGTGAATTGGCCCGACAGCAGACGTTTGTTGGGCTGGTTCGTTCGCGCCGCCAGCGCGCCAAAATAGTTCAAAACCGTCCGGGCTTTGGCGCTGGCCTTGGGATTGGCAGGTTCGAGCGCGGAAACATTCGTGGCGACGGTCCAAAGCGATAAAAGAACAACGGCCGTCGTTCCACGCAGAATGCAATTTGACATATGAGTCTTCGACGACGCCACTCGCCGGCCGATTCATTGAAAATAATGCTTCGCCACACCCGCGCGCATCTCACTTTTTTCCGAAGCGCCGACATTCTTGTCGGCCTGGGGGATTGACGAATGCTCCGAAGCCAACAAGAATGTCGGCGCTCCTTTCGTCCAAGTTGCCCCGCCGACGGCCGGTTCCAGCTTTGGCTCACCCTCGATCCGCGCGGTAGCTATCGACTGGAAACCACCGCCGATTTCCTGACTTGGAATCTCCTCGACACCCTCGCGAGCCCGATTCGCCGGGTTAGGGAACCCCTATCAAGAATCCCGCATTTCGGAGGGGCGAGCTCCGGGAGCCCCCATCTTCTTCTGCGCCGGACATTCGATAAGTCAGGGCGTCGCGGAGCTCCGCCCTCCGAATCAATGGGCCTCGTTTAACTCAGCCCTCCGAGAATTAAAACATCTCTCAGATTTTTAACCGCGGATCACGCGGATAAACGCGGATAAGAGGGGACAACAAATCCCATTTTTATCCGCGTAAATCCGCGTAATCCGCGGTCTAAATTTCAAATATCTTTGGCTAGTTTTAAGCGGCCGCCT
>JADGRT010000075.1 GCA_017880715.1 Verrucomicrobiia bacterium
CAAACTGGTTAAACCCGAGGAGAAAGACGCGTCGCTCAAATACGTCTTCACCAACGACCTCGTCGATGCCATTACCATCGGCTTTCTCCAGACCGAGCAAGTCGATGACACCCTGCAACGGATGAGCCAGGTGAAAAAAGCCTGACGGTCTTTACATCCGGTCTCCATCTGAGGATCATCCCCGACGAACCCATGAACCGCCTGACCCCAATTCAATGGAGGATGCCATGAAGCCAACTGTGTCTCGCTCTCTCAATCGTCGTCAGTTTCTCCAAACCGCCGCCACGGCCCTGGCCGCGCCGATGATTCTACCGGCCTCGGTGCTGGGCCGCGACGGCGCCATCGCCCCCAGCAATCGGATCGTTTTTGGCGCCATTGGCGTGGGCAACCGCGCCCGCGCCATCATGCCCAACTTCCTCCAAATGACCGATCTGCAATTCGCTGCGGTGAGCGATTGCCGCGCGGATCGTTTGCGCTCCGCCAAGACGATGGTGGATGGGCACTATGGCAACCAGGACTGCCAAACCTACGCCGATTTCCGCGAGTTGCTGGCTCGAAAGGACATCGATGCGGTGCTGATTGCCACCGGCAACCGCTGGCATGGCCTGGCCTCCATTTACGCTGCCCGGGCGGGCAAAGACATTTACAGCGAAAAACCGGTTACCTTGACCATCCGGGAAGGACGCACGCTCGTGGAAACCTGCCGCCGCTTCGGCACGATCTACCAGGCCGGCACCCAGCGACGCTCCACCGAGTCCTACCGCTTCGCCGCCGAAATGGTCCGCCAAGGCAAACTCGGCAAAGTGCACACGGTGGAAATGCAGGTCTGGACCGGACCGGCCATCCCCCATGAACAACCGACACCGGTGCCGACCGGCTGGAATTATGACCTGTGGCTGGGACAAACACCCTGGAAATCGTTCGTCCCTGGCCGCGTCAATAACTGGCAGTATTTCTGGGATACCGCGGAAGGCATCATCACCGATATGGGTTGTCATTACACCGACCAGATGCAGTTTGCCCTGAATCGTGACGATACCGGACCCATCGAATTTGAAACCCAGGCCGAATTTCCCGATCCCGCCAAATTCTGCAGCGACACGCCGATCACCGGCACTGTCAAATGCCGTTACGCCGACGGTCTCACGGGCATCATGTACCAGCGTCGCGGATTCACCGACCGCTACATCCGGTTCATCGGCGATGAAGGCTGGATTCAGGTCGATGACGAAACCGATGTGGTCACCGCCGAGCCCAAGTCCATTCTCAGTCTGAAGGAGACCGGCGGTAAAAGCTGGGACGACGCCGGCGGACATATCCGCAATCTGCTGGACTCGATCCGCAGCCGGCGTCCCACTCTCTGCCATCCGGAAGTCGCGCATCGCGCGATCGCCATTTGCCAGGCCTGGAATATCAGCCTGCGCCTGGGACGCAAATTGCGCTGGAATCCAGTAACTGAACAATTCGACGTCGAAGAGGCCAACCGCATGCTTTGGCGGGAACCGCGCGCCCCGTGGCGGGTCTAAGTTTTTTTTGCGCTCGGAGCGCAAAAAAAACGTGGGTTTTCCCGGGGAAAACCCGAGATAACAAAACCCGTTTTAGCATGAGGACCGGATATAAAAGGCGGCCGCAGCGCGTAGCGCCGGCATTCTTGCCGGCAGGTAGGGCGGCGCTGCCGCGCCGCCCAAATATCAGGGCGGAGCAGCAGCTCCGCCCTACCTGATTCATGGAAAGAAACGGCCCGAACAATCGTCAAGTGCATAGTCCCATAACTTTTTAATCCAGCTATGAAACAACTCACGCATAAATTCCGTCTTTGGATCGTCTGTGGATTGATGACCGCGCCGTGGTCTCTCACAGTACGGGCTGCAACCACGCCATCCGAACTAAACACGCTGACGAGCGCGGCGGCAACTTATGAATCGGGGCAAAGCCTGGAAACGTGGCGGCGCCTCGAATCGCTGGCACGCGAAGCCACCACCAACACGGTTCTCCGTTCGCAACTCGAAACTGGCCTGGCCAAAATCCTGCAAGCCCCAGCCACCTATGACGCCAAACGCCTGGCTTGCCAGCAACTGGCCATCATCGGCTCCGATCGCTCCCTGCCCGCCATCGCCGAGCTGCTCAAAAACAACGAAACCGTGGACATCGCCTGCCTGGCTCTGAGCACGCATCCCTCCGTCAAGGCCAACGAAATCCTGCGCCATGCCCTGCCGAATTTGTCGGGTTCCGCCCGCGTTCAAGTGATCAACACCCTCGGCGATCGACGCGATGCGAAATCCGTTGAACTCCTGTCGGCTCTGACCCGCGATCCCGAGGCCGCCACCGCCGAAGCGGCCATCGTGTCACTGGGAAAGATTGGCAACCAGGCGGCGGCTCGTGTCATTGCTGAATTGCGGAAAACGAGCCGGCCGGCCCTCGATCATGTCGTTGTCGAGGCGTCCTTGCGCTTGGCCCAACAACGCGCCCGATCGGGCGACCGTAAAAACGCCGCCGCCGTTTATGAGGATTTAAGCCAACCCGGCCAACCGGCGGCGGTGCGCCGGGCCGCGCTGGAAGCTTTGTTGCGATTGGATCCGGACGGAGGCGAACAACGCATCCTTAAGGTTCTCCAGGAATCGGATGCCGTGCTCAAGCCGGTGGCCATCGCCCGTGTAAAGTCGCTGCCCGGCAGGAAAGCTTCCGCCACCTTCGCCCGAGAACTGCCCAAGTTGCCCGCTCAGGAACAGATTTGGCTGATCGAATCTCTCGCAGACCGCGCCGATAAAGCTGCAATCGAAGCCATCAAAGGACGGCTCGCCCCTGATGCTCTTCCTGCCGTTCGACTCGCAGCCATGGCCGCCTTGGGCCGCCTCGGCGACGCCTCCATGGTGGCGCCTTTGGCCCTGTTCCTGACGGAAACGACCCGTCCCGAGGAAACACAAGCGGCGATGACCGCTATGACCAACCTGCGCGGTGGACTGGCCACGGATCAAGCCATCATTTCTCTGCTGAAGAGCGGTGCCAACCATCGGCAGCCCATCGCCGTTTTAGCCCGGCGTGGCAGTCAGGCCGCTGTCCCCGCCCTGCTGATCGAAACCGACAGTCCTGATGTAAAGGTTTCGAAAGCTGCCTTTCAGGCACTCGGCAAGCTGGCTAAAGCGGAAGATGCCGGAACCATCCTGAACAAGCTGGTGCATCTGCGCGTCGCGGAAGCGCGCGACGAGGCGGAAAGCGCTGCCGCGCAAGTCCTGGCCAAAGTCCCCAATATTTCCACCCGCTCCACCACCCTCCGCACGCTGCTCAGCCAGACCAGCGACAGGGAAACTCGCGGGTCGCTCCTGCGACTGCTTATTCAGGCTCCCGACGCGGAAGCATTCGCGGTGATCGACAAGGCCTGCCGCGACGCCGATGCCCGCATCGCCGATGCCGCCCTACGAACGCTCGCCGAATGGCCGAACCTGGTGGCGTGGCAGCCTTTGATGGCGTGTTATGGCGCCACCAACGCCCCCTACCAAGCCTACCATGTCCTCGCTCTGCGCGGCCTGGTTCGTCTGGCCGGCGAGGAGAACGCCAAACCGAATGAAACCCTGCTCGCTGGTTACCGGCAATTATTGTCGGGCGCGCAAAACGACGAAGACCGAAAGCTGATTCTAGGGGCGCTATCAGGGGTTGCTCATCCGGAAGCATTGCGACTGGCCAAAGAATTATTGAAAATTGAAGGCATCCGCCCCGAAGCCGAGCTCGCCGTGAAACGAATCGAATCGGCCCTCAAGAAACCAGCGCGGTAGGACGAGACGCGTCTGCCTTTATGCCAAAAACAGCGGTTGGCTTAACGCAAAGACCCAGCGCTGAGGAACCGCAACCAAAACCAAAGGCTACTCCCCGCAGAGCGGCTTCATCCCTCCCCTCCATGATTCTGCCACTTATGATTCTGCCACTTCTTCCGTTGGACCGATGAAGCTGTTGGCAGAATCATGGGTGGCAGAATCATGGGGTAAACAATCGTTTCAGGAAAATGAGAGGGTGACGGATAGCCGTGCGAAGGTCCAGCGCCGAGGAACCGCATCCAAATCCTCAATCGTTTTTCTTAACACCGAGACGAAGGCCCTGAAAATCTTGTTATTTATGATCGATTTTTTGGTATTGCACTGCCAAGACGCCAAGGCGCAAAGAAATCAGGGAATCCATTTTCCTCTGCGTTTTTGCGTCAAGCCGGATTTAGATTCTACTGCGGCAAATCTCGTAAAAATGTCTCTCAGATTTTCAAATATCTTTAGCTAGATTTATGGGAGGCGAACTTGCTGCCGCTTACACGCTGGCTGGCTCGGGATGAATCCAGGGCGCGCGATATGGCCGGCGCAGGAGACGGTTCGCCTCGGCGTCGCCAACGATTTCGCCTTTCACCGGATCCCAGGCCAGGCTGCGGCCGAGTTTCATCGACAGATTGGCCAGGATGCTGGAGGTGGTGGACGTGTGGCCCTGTTCGATGTCGGCCACTGGCTTGCCGCGGGAAGCGATGCAAGATAGCAAGTCCTTCATGTGCCAGCGGATCGCCGACGCGCAATGTTTCTCCAAATCCTTTTCCGTTTCGTCCTCGGGGAACTTGTCGTATTCGAAAAGCGGCTTGCCTTGGAGGGTGGGATTGCTCTGGCCTTGCGGGAAGAATTCGTAATCGAAAACGCTCGCCTTAAGCGTGCCTTTTTCGCCATAGAAGGTGGCGCTCCAGGGGTATTTGGGATCAACCGCATCGCCCCACGTCCGATGGTTCCAGACGACCTGCACGTCGCCGAAATCGAACGTGGCGGTCTGGGTATCGGAAATATTCGCCTTGCTGGCCTTGTCCACCAGGATGCCGCCGGAGGAGGTCACCGTTTTTGGCCAGCCCAAATCCATCATCCAGCGCACCATGTCGAGCATGTGAACGCACATGTCGCCGACAATGCCGTTGCCGTATTCCATGAAGGCGCGCCATCTCCGGGGATGCACCCACTCGTTATAGGGCCGCCGGGGAGCCGGGCCCGTCCACATTTCGTAATCCAGGTATTCGGGCGGGTTGGTGTCAGGCGGATTGCCGCTGGCGCGCATGTGCCAATAGCAGCAAATCTCCACGTGACTGATCTTGCCCAGCTTGCCTTCCTTGATGACTTTGTCGCGCGCTTCGATGAGGTGGGGCGTGCTGCGTCGTTGGGTGCCCACCTGCACCACGCGCTGGTATTTCCGGGCCGCGGCCAGCATGGCTTGGCTTTCGACAATGTCCACGCTGGTCGGCTTCTGCACATAAACGTCGGCCCCCGCCTTGACCGCCTCGATCATCGCCAGCGCATGCCAGTGGTCGGGCGTGCCGACCAATACGATGTCGAGATCCTTTTCCTTAAGCATCGCGCGGTAATCGTGGTAGATGCGCGGCGTTTTTTTCGATGCCTGGCGCGTGGCCACGAGATTGGCGGCCTCGGCCACCATGCGTTTATCGACATCGCAAAGCGACACCACCTCGACCGGAGCCACCTGGATTAGCCGGAGCAAATCGCATTTGCCATACCAGCCGGTACCGATGAGGCCTACGCGTTTTTTCATATCCGCGAACTCCGCGGCGAAGGTGGAATACCTGGAAAGCGTCAACCCGGCGGCGCCGAGTCCGGTGAGACGAAGGAAATTGCGGCGATTCATGGCTTTCTTTTAGCCATAATCCGGCTCGCAACACAAGCAATTACAATTACGCTCGCCTTGACGGATCGCCTTTTTTCTGCGTTATTATAGGGGTATAGCTGGGCTCAGGGGTCATCATCATCGACTTGGTTATGAAAACTTCGAACTTTCTTAAGAGTGCCGGGCATTGGCTGGGATTGAGCTGTCTGCTTTTTTCGGTCGCGCTGGCAACCGCTTCGGCTGCCATTAATCAACTCGGCATCCAATCCATTCAAATCGCAGGCGAACAAGTCACCATCGTGGTTGAAGTGCCGAAAGGCGTGGCCAAGGTTACGTTGGAAAGCCGCGCCCGCTTTGGCGCTGGCGCCTGGGAACCCAGGGCTGTGGCGCGCCCCAGCGGTCTGGAACAGATTATCACGTTTACGCTGCCCAAATCACCCTCTTTGGAGCTGGTACGCGTGCGCGCCGACGCCTCCGAACCGCTGCTCGCCTCCTTCTACCGGGGTGCCACTAATTTCACGGGCGAAGTCACCAGCACGCCCGGATCGGATGCCAGTCCGCTTCTCGGCAGCATCAACGTCCCTCTGGGCGTCAACGTCCCAACCACCGATGCCACCAAAACCCGCGAGGTGGTGGAATCGGACATTTGGAAGGTCGAAAGCAACACCCTTTACTTCTTCAATCAATATCGCGGACTCCAAGTCATTGACATCAGTCAGCCTGAAGCGCCCTCCATTCGAGGCACCCTAAGCCTGCCGGCCGCCGGCGAACAAATGTACGTCCTGGGCACTAATTATGTGGTTTTGCTGGCCCAAGACGGCTGTTACGGATCGGACAGTCGCGTCGTCATCGTAAAAGTCTCCGGCGCCATCCCAACCGTGGTCGCCACGTTCCCCGTGTCCGGCCAAATCCAGGAGAGCCGGCTCGTGGGCACGGCACTTTATGTGGCCGCCAACGCCTATCGGCCAGTCACGGATAAAACCGACTATTGGGAATGGGGCACGCAGATTTCCTCCTTCGATCTCTCCCAACCTGAATCGCCCGCCGCCAAAGGAACCCTTTGGTACGCCGGCTATGGCAATGTCATCATGGCGACCGATCGTTTTCTGTTCGTCGTGCTGACCGACGGCAATGATTGGAATCACTCGCTGGTCCAATGCGTCGATATTGCCTCGCCGGATGGAGCCATGCAGGCGCTAGCCAAGATTTCACCCGCGGGCCGGGTCGATGATAAGTTCAAGATGAACCTCAATGGCGAAGTGTTCACGGTGATTTCCGGCTACTGGGATCAGGCGTGGCAGCAACGCATCAACACCATCGAAACCTTTTCGCTGGCCGATCCGAAAGCCCCGGTCAAGTTAAGCAATCCCGATCTCGAAGTGGGCAACGGCGAGCAGTTGCACGCCACGCGATTCGATGGCGACCGCCTCTATGTTGTCACCTTTTTTCGCACCGATCCGCTGTGGGTGGTCGATCTGTCGCATCCCGCCAAACCTGAAATTATCGGTAAATTGCTGGTGCCCGGATGGTCCACGTACATCCAGCCCCTGGGCAACCGCCTCGTCACCATCGGCATCGACAATAGCAATAGCTGGCGCGTCGCTGTGTCGCTGTTCAATGTCGAAAACCCGGCCCAGCCGTCGCTGATCAGCAAGGTGCCGCTGGGTGAAAACAGTTCGTGGAGCGAGGCCACCTACGACGAAAAGGCCTTCAGCGTTTTGCCCGACGCGGGCCTCATCCTGGTGCCTTACCAGGGCTATCTGACCAACGGTTACGCCACCCGGGTGCAACTCATCGACTTGAAACTGGACGACCTGACCACCAACGCGCTGGTTCAGCGCGGCGCGATCGAACATCAGTTCCAGCCCCGCCGCGCCACCGTTTATCAGGATTACATCCTCTCGATCTCCGGCAAGGAACTCATGGCCGTAAACGCGGCGGATCGGGATAAACCCAAGGTCGTGGCGCAAACCGAGCTGGCCTGGAACGTGGACCGCGTGTTCGTGCAAGGCGATTACTTGATCGAGCTTGCCGGTGGCTCGAGTTATTACTACTACTGGTGGGACCAGTCCACGGCTCCCGGTTTAAAAGTCGCCTTGGCCAGCGATCCGAACACCGTCCTGGCTCGTTTCGATCTAACCAACACCCTGCCCATCATCGGCGCCACCGTCAAAGAGGGACGCCTTTACCTGGCTCAGGGACCGGCGGGATACGCGATGCCTTATATGTTGATCAACCAGGGCGATCCCAGCCAACCCTCGTTCGTGACCAATACCCCATCGCTTTATCTGTCGGTCTTCGACCTGACGGCCCTGCCCGCCTTGAAATTGACGGGACAGACCCAGGTTGTCTCCGACACCGGCTGGGGCGGGGCCTTGCAGGCGCTTTGGGTTAAAACCAATCTCTTGGTCTGGGCGGGCGGCGAGAATTATTGGAACGGTTGGTACGCCATGGACATGATGGTCGCGGGCGGTCCGCTCCGAGCCGGTTTATGGTACCCGTGGTATAGCCGGTCGGCGGGTGGCCGCCTCGCGGCCTTTAACGTGGCGGATCCAGCCGCACCGATGTTCCTCTCGGAAACCAACCTCATGGCGACGAACAGTTGGAGTTACAGCACAGCCTTCACGACCGGAGGACTGGTTTACCTCAGCCACCAGAACTCCGAATTCGTCGAGGATATCCTCCCGCCGAATCCGGGCGGCGTTACCCCAACCGATCCGACCAAAGTCCCCGACCCGATTCAAACCCAGGGACACTGGATTCAAAAGTATTACCTGGATGTCATTGATTACGCGGATGCTGCTCTGCCAACAGTGCGCAAACCCGTCGGCCTTCCGGGCCAGTTGACCGGTCTTTCCCACGATGGCGCCGTGGTTTATGCGCGTAGTTATCATGTGGCGGCCAATGGGACGCGGGATTACTCCGTGGAATGGATCGATGCCTGTGCCTACGACGGCGTTTCGGCTGCCCTGGTGGATTCGCTGGCGCTGTCCAAGGAGTGGCCGCGCCCGGCCCTGGTGCAAGGCAACTACCTGTTCCTCGGCAGTGCGGACTCCACCACCAACCAGCTCAACCGCCTCGAAACCTGGACGCTTTCCGAGCAGGGCCGTTTCACGCCGCTGTCGGCTTTTTCGCAGAAAAGTGCGGCGAATGTGTTTGCGGTATTTGGCAATTTGCTGGCCGTGCAGAATAACGATTCCAGTTATGAACTGCTGGACATGACCAATCCACTGAAGCTCGTCTTGGTGGGTCAGAGCACAGCCGGCAGTTGCTGGTATGGCAGCCTGACTTACGCCGATGGCCTCCTGGACCGCGGCCTCTGGATTCCCTTGGGCGATTACGGGGTGACGAAATTGGAATTGACGCCCCGGTAACGCTCGCGAATCCTTAGTAAAGCGGAAGCCCCAGCCTTGGCGTTCTCGTGCGTCCGGGGCCTCGGGAATCCTGATTCCATGAAATAGGGTTGCAACCGCTTCGCTCCAATGTGGACAAGTTCATGTTGCATACGCAACATCAAGTTGTCCACACCGGTAGCAATCCAGGACTGGTGCTTTTTCGCTCGCTCCTGGGGTCTGCGCGTCTTAAGGTTTTAGCACCTTGAGAGCAACATGAATACCACCCCCCCAGGACTTCTCCCGGAACGCGCCAACCCGGACGTGGTCATGATGATTTGCACCGCGGGCCATGTGGACCACGGTAAAACGAGCCTGGTCAAACTGCTCACCGGCTGCAACACCGACACCCTCAAGGAAGAACAGGAACGCGGCCTCACCATCGAACTGGGTTTCGCACCCTGTTTTCTTGGCCATAATCTTTGCGTCGGGATCGTCGATGTCCCCGGCCACGAAAAGTTCATCAAGAACATGGTCGCCGGCGTGTCCGGCATCGGCCTGACGGTCCTGGTGATCGCCGCTGACGACGGCGTGATGCCTCAAACCGCCGAACATGTGCAAATCATGGAATTGCTCGGCGTGCGCCGCGGCCTGGTGGCACTTACGAAAACCGACCTGGTGTCACCTGAACGGTTGAGCGATTGCCTCCTGGAAATCCAGGATTTCTTGCAAGGCACCTTTCTCGCGGGCGCGCCGATTTGCCCGGTTTCCTCGC
>JADGRT010000451.1 GCA_017880715.1 Verrucomicrobiia bacterium
TTGCGGGTGAAGTTGCCGCCATTGGTGGCGCCGTCCCTGGACAGCCCGGAAGCGCAACGGAGCTGGAGAAAACAATTCTGGGATTCCGAGGCGGGATGGAGTCGGCGCGCGACCGAAGTCCGGTATGTGCTGGTGATCGATGAAAACGGGCGTTTTCGCGGCGACGAGATCCCGGCGGGAAGATATGAGCTGGAGGCGCACTACCATGAAACTTCCGGGGATGCGTCCGGCAACACGGTGTGCCGGGGCGTTTTGAAACAAGACCTGGTCATTCCGGCGCTGGAGCCGGCGGACGGCTCGACCTTCGAGTTGGGCGTGCTGGCGGTGCCGAGGAAGACGGACTGAATCCGCGCTTGACATCCTTTTACAATTGTAAGAGTCTGGCGCCTATTACTGCTATGAGTGAAAAAGACATGGCCAGTTTGGGGGCGGCGGAAGCCGAGATTCTCAAGCTGGTGTGGGACGCCCGGGAGGCGACCGTTCAGAAAATATGCGACCGGCTTCCCCCGGAGCGTTCGATTGCCTATGCCACGGTGCAGACGGTGTTGCGACGGTTGTGGGAAAAGGGCTTTGTGAAACGCCGGGTGGAGGGCAAAGCGCACGTTTTTCTTCCCGCCATCAATCCGGACAAGGTCATTTCCCGATCGGTCAGCGATTTAGTGGACCGTTTTTTTGGCGGGGATGCCGTGCCGCTGGTGATGCACCTGGCCAGGAATCAGAAGATAGACCGGGTGGATTTGAAGCGGCTGCAGGATTTGCTGTCGCAAAAGGACCATCCGTCCGGGAAGCCGAAGTAGCATGAACTCCGCCGCCGAAACCCTCGCCCATTTCCTATGGCTGCAAAGCTGGCAGTTGCTGCTTTTCTTTCCGGTGGTGTGGGTGGTCTGCCGGGCGTTGCGGGGAGCCAGCGCGCATTGGCGTTACGGGCTATGGCTGGTGCTGCTGGTGAAATGCTGCGTGCCGTCCTTTCTGCTGGTCCCGGCGCCGGTGGTGTCAGAGGCCGTGCCTTGGATCGTCGCGGCCATACAGGCGCCTTTCGGGAGCCGCGAAGCGGCGGTGATGGCCGAGTCCTCGCCGGCGGCCTCCGGGGCAACGACGAGGGTGGAATCGGCTGCGCCTTTTTGGCGTCAATGGGCCTGGCCGCAGCGGGGGTTGGCCGTCTGGGCGTTGGGGGCGGCGGGATTTTTAGCCGTGGCGCTAGTGAAAGCCGGTCGGATTCAGCGGGAACTGCGGGGGGCGCGCACGTTGCCGGTGTTGGAATTGGAGTTGGAATTCCTGGCGTTGGTTCGGGCCTTTGGTTTACGCAGCCGGCCCAAGCTGTGTTTGATTCGCGGGCTGAGTCAGCCGTTTGTTTGGGGGGTGTGGCGCGGCTGCATTTACTTGCCGGCCGGATTCGGGCAACAGGGAACGGAACCACAACGCAAGCTGGTCATGGCGCACGAACTGGCGCATGTGGCGCGGTGGGATGCGCTGGTGAATTTTCTCCAGGTGTTCGCCCAGGCGCTGTTCGTGTTTCACCCGTTGGTATGGTGGCTCAACCGAATCATCCGCCACGAGCGGGAGAAATGTTGCGATGAAATGGCGGTGGCCGGTCTGAACGTGAGCTCGCGGGAATATGGCTCCGCCATTGTGGACCGCCTGGTGGATTATTTTGAACCTGCGTGTCCGTCGTCGTCGCTGGCCATTTCGGGCCAGGCCCGGGATTTGGAGGACCGGATTGCGAGTCTGCTGCGGCCCGGCCGCGTGTTTCATCGTCGTCCGTCCCGCGCGCTTTGGGCCACGCTGGCGGTGGTGGCGGCGCTGGGGTTGCCGACCGGTTTGTCGGTGGCATCTTCTTCCGCGACGGGAGCGGGTCGGTCGCGAATCGGCGCGCCCGCCGTGCTGGATTTGGCTCCTTATTTCAATGCCTCCTTGAAAGCCGGATGGCTGACGACGAATGCCGACAACGGGTTGGCGGAATTAAGGGCGGGGCCGCAATGGCTGGGCGGCGCATCCTTTGACGTGCAAGGCGTGGTGCAGTTGGCCGGGCGTTTGGAGGATCAACGGTTCCCGAAAGCGATCAACCGCCTGCCCGTGGGGGTTGCGTTCCAGCGGCTGCATCTGCTGCATGCGGCCAACGGACGCGAGACCGAAGGAGCGACGGTGGCGACCGTGGTGTTGCGGTACGCGGACGGTCAAACGGCGAGGCTGCCCATGCTGTATGGCGAGCGGGTGCGCGATTGGCGGTTTACGGAGTATGAACCGGTGCGCAATCCCAACACCGTCACGGCCTGGACGGGGAACAACGCCGAGGCGCGCGCCCGGAACGAGGCCTTGCGGCTGTACCGGACGACCTGGGACAATCCGCGCCCGGGACACGCGGTCGCGAGCCTCGATGTCGTCTCGGCGCGATCCCGGTCAGCCCCGTTTGTGCTGGCGATGACGATCGAATAAGATCTTGCCCCAACGCGATCGCGAGCGGAAGGGTTCGCGGGGCTAAATGTTGTACATTTGTAAGTGATAAAGGAACACGTGATGAAAAAGAAGTGGATAATTCTGGGAGTGTTAGCCGGCGCGATCATTCTGGCCGGGCGGCTGGGATGGACAGCGGAAAGAAAACCGGCCGGGGGCACTTTCGTTAAGGTGGATTTGGCCAAGTCGTTTAACGCCCGGCTAACCGACA
>JADGRT010000452.1 GCA_017880715.1 Verrucomicrobiia bacterium
TCAAATTTCTCAACGCCGTGGGATTGGGCTATCTGCAACTGGGCCGTGGCGTCACTACGCTATCCGGAGGGGAATCCCAGCGTATCCGCCTGGCCGCCCAACTGGGCTCCAACCTCCACGGGGTGCTCTATGTCCTGGACGAGCCAACCATTGGTCTGCACGCCCGGGACAACCAGCAATTGCTGGCTGCCCTGGCAAAACTGCGCGAACGCGGCAATTCGCTGGTGGTGGTGGAACACGATGAAGAAACGATGCGGCAAGCCGATTACATCGTGGATTTGGGCCCCGGAGCCGGAATCGAGGGCGGCCGCTTGGTTGCCAGCGGCACCTTGAAAGAACTGCTGCGACACCGGGATTCGATCACCGGCCAATGCCTGCGCCAGAAGCGCAAATTCCCCCAACGCGGAGCCCGGCGTCCGATCAATCTGAAAGCCGGTCCGGCCGGCATTGAACCCGGCGTATTCTCTCCCGTCTTGGAACTCCAGCACGCCCGCAAAAACAACCTGAAAGATCTCACCGTCAGGTTTCCCTTGCAGCGGTTGGTGGTGGTCACCGGTGTGAGCGGATCGGGCAAGAGCACCCTCGTCCGAGAATGCCTGTTGCCAGCCATGCGCGCTCGTGCGCGCTCGTTTGGCTGCCCAACACACTCCATCGTCCGGCGATCTCCCCCTGAACCAGGTAGGGCGGAGCTGCCGCTCAGCCCCAAAATCAGGGCGTAGCAGCAGCACCGCCCTACCACCGGCTGGTTCATGGGCCGTGAGCATGGCCCCGAATCCAGAGGATCGGCTGTCGGGCGGGGAAACGATTCGTGCCGTTTATGAAGTGGATCAGTCACCCATCGGACGCACGCCCCGATCGGTGCCCGCCACTTATGTAGGCTTTTTCGATGAAATCCGCCGGTTGTTCGCGCAAGTGCCCGAGGCCCGGATGCGCGGTTACTCGCCCAGCCGGTTTTCCTTCAACAGCGCGCTGGGACGCTGCCCGGCCTGCGAAGGCGCCGGGGTGGTTAAATTGACGATGAGCTTCCTGCCGCCGGCCTTTGTGCGTTGCGAAACCTGCGCGGCGAGCCGTTTCAACCGCGAAACGCTGGACATTCAATGGCGCGGCAAGAACATCGCCCAGGTCCTGGAATTCACCGTCGCTGAAGCCCTCGATTTTTTTAAGGCCATCCCAAAAATCCGGCATCCTTTGGAAGCCCTGCGCGACACGGGGCTGGACTATGTGAAGCTGGGCCAGACCAGTCCCACGTTGAGTGGCGGCGAGGCGCAACGCCTGAAACTGGTCACCCACCTGTTATCCGGCTTCAAGGGACGTTCCGCGACGCGCCCCGGAGCCCCACCGGAGGCGGCTGCCGATCGTGGAGCCTTGCCGGGCAGCGGCTCGCTGTTTTTGCTGGAGGAACCCACCATTGGCTTGCACATCGCCGATGTGCGGCGGTTGGTCGAGGTGCTGCACCGTTTGGTGGACGCCGGCCATTCGGTTATCGTGATCGAACACAACCTGGATCTAATTGCCGAGGCGGACTGGGTCATCGATCTGGGACCGGAAGGCGGCGACGGGGGAGGCCGTCTGGTCGCCGCCGGAACGCCGGAGGTTCTGGCCCAAAACCGGCGCTCGCACACCGGTCGGTTTTTGCGTAAGTTTTTAGCCAAAGATACTTGAAATTGAGATCACTGATCACTGGTGATCCGCGGTTAAAAATCTGAGAGCCTATTTGGAAACTCCACAGAAACGCCGCGTGAGGGCACGCGGCCTACAGAAAATCGCCCAATTTGGCCATTTCTGTAGGCCCGGTGCCCTCACCGGGCGGCTTTTCAAACAGGCTCTGAGAGATATTTTTACGAGATTTGTTTCAGTAGAATTAGCGACGATGAGCCAGCCATACGAAGAAATTGTGGAAGGCGAAACTCTGCGGCGGGTTCCTCCTGGAGAACGCCACGAAGCGATCTGCGAGCGGCTTCACACGCTGGCGGCCTTGGTTGTGTCTCAGTTGCCTTCAACCCGCCTGCTGCCGGCCCGTTCGATTATTCAGTTGGCGCCCGGCACTCTGCTCCGCCCGGATCTGGCGTTGGTTACGGCGGCCACCGGGAAATTATGGCTGGTGGCTGAAGTGGTTCATTCCGGCGACCACCCCGTTGACACCGTTGTCAAAAAGGCCACGACGATGCGTTTGGCTGGAAACAGTTGTTTGATCTGCAATACCGGTCCCGTCAGGTCGCTGTCCCCGGAAACCAGCAGCGCGGTGTCGAACCGGTTGAGGAAAGCATCCGCCGAAAGCGCGATGGCAATGTTCACGGCCGTCATCTTTTCCTCGCTGTGCGTCCACGCGGCGCCGCATTTTCGGCATTGCGTTGTCTTGGTCAAGTAATGGCCGTATTGAATGGTAGTGTCGGGCAGCGTGCCAATCGCCGCCAGCCCTTCTCCCTCATGCCGAAATACAGGTTGAATCCGTCAAATCACCACCTGTTCTCCGGCGGCCTTCTCGACCAACTTGGCAAACGGGTCCTGCACCGCCACCAGCCGGGGCGACGCGGCCTGCAATGCCAGTTCGGGCGAGTGAACGTCCTGCACTCGCGCCCCCATCGCCCGCTCGTGCGCCATCACCAATTCGATCGCCAGTCAGCGCGTCTAGGATTGCAGCGCGCCAAACGGTGGTC
>JADGRT010000076.1 GCA_017880715.1 Verrucomicrobiia bacterium
AGCGTCGGCTGTCTGATCTCTCTGGCTGGGCAGGAGGATCCAGTGTTTGTCCAGGCGGGACGCCACGGGAGTGAAAGGCAGCCGATCACTTTTTCATTCTGTTCCGCCACTGGACTGGCAGAGAGTCCAGAACGACTCCAGGCCCTGTTCCCTGATAATCTGCCGCAACCAGGCCCCATCCAAACTGTCGCCCGAACAGCGCAGGATGCCGCGGAGATCCTGTAAATGCTTTTCTGATCGGCCTTCCTGGTAATACTGCAGTTTGCGAACGATGACATATTCAGCGGGGGCAAACCAGACGCGCAAGCTTACAAAGAGTTGCTCGGTTGAATCTTTCAATTCGAACTGAACGTACTAGATATTTCAACGGGGATTGCAAGGAAAAAGAGACGGTGGCCGATCTCATTTTTCCATCACAGCAGCCCTTTCGTCAGCGGGAGGAAACTCTGGATTTTGCCATGGATATGGCGGAGCTTGTCCAGCCGTCCCGCCATCACTTGGTATTCGTCGGCGCTGAACAATCCCTGGCGCAACTCCTCTTCCAGGGATGAACGCATTTTGTTCAGGCGTCGCTCCGACGAGTTCAAGCGCGGTTTGATGATCTCGGCGTACCCGCCGCGGATGAATTCGCCGATGGCGTCAATGACCTCGTAGAAATCGCGCCGTTCTCCGGGAACCCAAACGCGCCGAATGGCGCCCCAGGAGGCCAGTTGCCGGGTCGCCAGACTGGCGCTGGCCTTGCTGATGCCCAATTGCGCCACCAGATCGTCCAGCGAAAGCGGGCCCACCGTCAGGTAGAGCAGGCCATAGACTTGGCCGGTGGACTTGGGCACGCTTAAGATTTGGCTCAGCCGGACGCCGACCTCAATCATGTCATGCCGGGTTTGGGAGCGGGGGATGGACATTTAATGTCGAAGGCTAACTTTTGTTAGAGCGGGTGACCTGCGCGATCCAATCCTGTTGATTCAAATACCAGCGAATGGTTTCGCGGATGCCTTTTTCGAAGGTGTACGACGGTTCCCAGCCCAGTTCACGTTTGATTTTGCCGGCATCGATGGCATAGCGCCGGTCATGTCCCAGCCGGTCTTTGACAAAGGCGATCAACTTTCGGGAACCGCCGCCCAAGTCGGGTTTGAATTCGTCCACCACGTCGCAAATCAATTCCACAATGCGCAGATTCGGCCATTCGTTATTCCCGCCGATGTTGTAGGTCTCCCCCACTTTGCCGCGGATCAAAACTTGCCACAAAGCCTCGGCATGATCGCGCACGAACAGCCAATCGCGCACATTCATCCCATCGCCATAGACCGGGACCGGTTTACGCTGCAACACGCTCTGGATGACGACGGGAATCAGTTTTTCCGGAAACTGGAAGGGTCCGTAATTATTGGAGCAATTCGTGACCAGTACCGGCAGTCCGTACGTATGATGGTAGGCCCGAACCAACAGATCGCTCGAAGCCTTGCTGGCCGAGTACGGCGAGTTGGGCGCGTAAGGCGTCGTTTCGGTGAAAAAACCGGTTGCTCCCAGACTGCCATAGACTTCGTCGGTGGAAACATGGAGGAATCGGAAGCCGGTGGCGGGTGGCCGGTGGCCGGTGGCCGGAGGGTTGACGGCGGAGGACGGAGAGCGGGAACCGGAATCGGACCATGCTTGACGACAGGCTTCCAGGAGGTTAAAGGTCCCGATGACGTTGGTGTGGATGAAATCTCCGGGACCCGATATGGAACGATCCACATGCGATTCGGCGGCGAGATGCATGACCTGGGTGATGTCATGCTTGCGGACCACATCGGACACCGCGGTTTTGTCGCGGAGATCGACCTTTTCAAAAACGTATTTTGCGTGATGCGCCACGCCGGCTAGACTCTCGAGGTGGCCGGCATAGGTCAGACAATCGAGGTTGACCAGACGATGCACCTCGGGGCGATCGATGAGGTGATGGATCACGTTCGAACCGATAAACCCCGCGCCGCCAGTAACGAGCAAGTTCATTTTATCGCTTAGTGATTGAGTTCTTCGATGACATCGCGAAGGCTGGCCTCCCAGGAGGGCAGACGGAGGTTGAATACGCGTTCGAGTTTTTCGCAGGACATGACGGAGTAGGCAGGACGTTTGGCAGGGGTCGGATAGTCAGCGGTGGGAATGCTTTGGACTTCCCTGCATTTGCGATGCTCGATCGGCAGGGAGTCCACGATCGCCTTGGCGAACCCATGCCAACTGGTTTGGCCCGAGGCGCACAGGTGGTACATCCCGCGCTGGGAAAGGAAATCATGTTCGTCGATGACCTGTTTTAAGGCTAAAGCTGTCGTTTCGGCGATCATTCTCGACCACGTTGGGCTGCCGAATTGATCGGCGACCACCCGCAGTGTCTCCCGCTCGCGAGCCAGGCGCGTCATCGTCAGCAAAAAATTGTTCCCGCGGGCTCCATAAACCCAGCAGAGCCGAAAAATCAAATGGTTGCCATCGACGGCCAGAATCGCCTGATCGCCCGCCAACTTGGATCGGCCGTAAGCCCCCAACGGGCCAGTGGCGTCCTTTTCCGTGTACGGCGAGGTTTTGGTCCCATCGTAAACGTAGTCGGTTGAATAATGGACCAGCAAAGCGCCCGTCTTTTTGGCTTCCTCGGCCATGATGCCAGGCGCGATGCCATTGATTTTTTGGGCCAGGCTAAATTCCGTTTCGGCCTTATCGACAGCCGTGTAGGCGGCGGCATTAACAATAATCGAAGGCTTTGAATCCCTAATCCAGCGACGAATGGAGTCGGGATCGGTCAAGTCAACCTCGGGGTAATCGACGCACGTTAAGGGCCCAAGCGAAGCCAAGGTTCGGCGCAGCTCGTACCCGACCTGGCCGATGCGGCCGAAGATTAGAATTCGAGGCAAAACATTCACAGTAAAGAAATTCAGCGAAGCGTGGTTGGCAGGGCTAATCGAAAAGTTTTTCGGTTGGGATGTCTTTGAGGAGCGCGGCTTGGGCGTCCTTCGCGGACAGGTTTGGATCTTTTATCGGCCAGGCGATGCCGATTTCGGGATCGTCCCAACGAATGGTCATCTCGTCTTTCGGCGAATAGTAATCCGTGCATTTGTAGTGAAAAAGGGCGGATTCGCTGAGCACGACGAACCCGTGAGCAAAGCCGGGTGAAAGATAAAGCTGGCGCTTGTTTTCGGCTGACAGGTTCACCCCTTGCCACCGTTTGTATGTGGGTGATCCTTGGCGCAGATCGAGTGCCACATCGAATACTTCCCCTTCCAGAACCGAGACCAGTTTCCCTTGCGCACGGGGTTTTTGCCAATGCAACCCGCGTAAAGTACCGCGTCGAGACCGGGATAAGTTATCCTGCACAAACTGAGCGTCGATGCCATGTTCGCGATATCGATTCAGATTCCAGGTTTCCATGAAGAAACCCCGCTGATCACCGAAGACCTGGGGTTCGATGATTAACAAACCGGGGAGGTCGGTTGGGATGCGTTTCATGTAGACACTCCGTGCTGGTCACTTCGCAAGCCAAAGGCAGCTTGGCGAACCCGCGAGGGTCGGTCCTTCAAAAATGTTCAATACGGACGAAATGAATTAAAGGATTCCGGCAAAAATACAAGCACAAAGTGGTGTTGGGATTATGGCTTTGGAATCGCCCTTGACGGTTTGGATTTTTAGCGTCACGCTACCGCCGTATTCATGGATCCCAACCGTTAACCGGCGTTGATTTGACGTTATGGAAACTCCCGATTCGAATCCGACTCCCGACAACCTCTCTTTGGGCAGCACCTCGCTGGCCGCCCGTTTGTTTAACGTCTTTGCCACACCCGGAGACGTCTTTGAAGAGGTCAAGAGCAGCAAGCCTTCGATTGGCAACTGGCTGGTTCCCGTCCTCCTGGCCAGCTTGGTCGGCATTATCAGCGTCTGGGTCATTTTCTCGCTGCCTACGGTGCAGCAGCAGATACGCAGCGCCCAGGAAAGAAAGGTCGACGAAATCGCCAGGAAACAAAAATGGTCGCCGCAACAAACCGAACAGCTCAAGGAGCAGATGGAGCGTTTCACCGGACCGACCATCATCAAAATCACCGGCACCTTCGGCGCGGTGGCGGGAAGCTTTTTCTGGTTGTTTGCCCTGGCCCTGGGGATTTGGCTGTTGGGCGCCAAAATCTTCAAGGGACAGTTTGCCTACATGCAAGCGGTCGAGGTCGCCGGCCTCGGCATGATGATTACCGTGCTGGGAGGAATCGTTGGCTTGCTCCTGGTGGTCGCCAAGGGCAGCATGTTCGTCTCGTGCAGCCCTGCCCTGCTGTTAAACGAGTTCAATCCCGAGAATAAAGTTCACCTGGCGCTGGTCGCGTTGAATCTATTCACCCTTTGGCATCTCGGAGTGATGTCGGTGGGGGTATCCAAACTCAGCGGAGTCTCCACGGCCAAGGCCGCCGGGTGGCTATTCGGCGTCTGGGCGGTCATCAAAGGTGCCATCATCTTATCGGGCATTAGCGCGATGGGTATGTAATCAAACGGGTGGGTTCTTATCCTTGAGCTCACGCACATAGAGCGGAACACTGCCTTCCTGCCGCCCATCGATCGCCAAATCCATGGTGTATTCGCCGAATTTCTGCAGTTTCAACTGTTGAATGTGCAGGATGAGATTGGCCGTCGCTGACGTCTCATCGGCCCCGGTGCGCACCGCGACGGACGCGTCGATGCTAGGCATCACCAGTTTGCCGTCTTCATCGGCGAAATTCAGCCGGATTCGATGGTTTCCCTCCTCCACCTTCCAGAACCTGACCTTGGCGGCGACGGCGCAAAGGGGGTAAGACACCGGCGTTTCCTTGGCCCAAACATGGTCGAACGATCCCAGTATATTGAGTTTGCCCGCCACTTCGGTGGCGGCGTCGCACAAGGTAAATATTTCCAGCTTCATATTGCGTCAGCCTGTTAACGGAAAACTCAAACCTTCCCGGCTCGGCGCTGCCTAGTTGTAAACCCCGGCAGAAACGATTCGGCAGCCTATTATCCCGCTGGCCCAATGGCAAGCCGCTGAATCGAGAATCCAAAAAGCTGTTTTCGTTGTTTTTTCCCTTTTTTCCGTCATGATAGCTCGCGTGACTTTAACGCCTTACGCGGCTGGGTGTGTTATTTTGACCTTTGCGGCGGCGAGCTTTTTCTTTTCGCTGGCCGAATCGGCCATCTTCTCGCTGGGACAATGGCAAGCCCGGCGGCTGGCGGTTCGCTTTCCCAAGCGAGGCGCTTGGCTGTCCATCCTGCTGAAACAACCCCAGGAAGTGCTCGCCACCTTGGCTCTCGGCAATACCTTCGCCAACGCGGCCATCGTCGCCACCGCGCTTTGGATGATTCTGCACCACAACTGGCCAACCGTCGGGACGGTGATAGCGATCCTGTGTTTGATCCTTATCGGTTGCGAAGTCATTCCCAAAACACTGGCGGTTCGCCGGCCCGATCGGTGGGCCTTGCGCCTCGCCCCGCCTTTGTGGTGGATCCAAAAGGTCAGCCAGCCGGTGCGCCGGGTCGCTCATTGGCTCAATGTGGTTTTATTGAAGACGGCCGCCGTCAAATCCGGCGTGGCGGCCACCGCCCTTACCGATGAAGATTACCAGGAACTCCTGGAACTGGCCTTCCAGCAGGGCACCCTGGCCTTGTCGGAAAAAGAAACCATCCTCGAAATTATCAGCCTCGACCGCCGCACGGCCCGCGAAGTGATGCGTCCGCGCTCGCAAATGGCCTGCCTATCGGACGACCTTTCCGTCGAGGAGATGATCGCCGCCGCCCGCCAGTTCCGCCACCGCCGGCTGCCCATCTACGACGAAACCCCCGACACCATTGTCGGCGTTCTCAACACCCGCACGCTCCTGTTGAATCCCCAGATCGACCTCGAGGAAGCCATCGAGTTTCCTTCGTTCGTCCCCGCCAGCATGAACCTGCTCAAATTGCTGCAAAGCATGCAGCGACAGCAACGAGGACTGGCCGTGGTGCTGGACGAATTCGGCGGGACCGCCGGGGTCGTCACCGTCGAGGATATCCTGGAGGAAGTCATCGGCGAAATCCGCAGCGAAAACGAGGAATCCGGCTTCATCATGGAGAAGCTCGGCGAAGGCTGTTGGCGGGTCAGCGGCACCATGCGCCTGGATGATTTCCGCCGCGAATACCCCGGACTGGGCCAGGTTCCCGAGGTGGAAACCATGGGCGGCCTCATGCTAGCCAAAATGGAAGTGGTTCCGTCGGCCGGACAGTCGGTAACCTGCTTTGGACTCCGCCTCACCGCGTTAGGGGTCGATGAACGGCGGGTGCGCGAATTACGCGTGGAAACCATCCGAAAACGCAGCAGCGCTTGATATGGACCACCCGCTTCTTCTTTTAATCGTCATGCCCTTCTGCCTGGCCCTGTCGTTCCTCTTTTCCGGCATGGAAGCGGGCCTTTTCGCGTTGAACCGGCTCCGTCTGCGACAGAAGGTCCGCCGGGGCGATCGCAACGCCAAAATCCTCCTGGGACATCTTGAAAACCTGGAAGACTTTCTCTGGACCATCCTGATCGGCAATACGCTGGCCAATTTATTTGTGGTGGGCCTGGTCACCGCTGGACTCCATGATCGGCTGGGCGATCGCCCCTTATCCTTTCTGGCGGCCTTTCTCGTTTTTGTCTTCCTCTTATACGCGCTGGCCGATTTCCTTCCCAAGATGCTGTTCCAGGCCCCGCAGCTTCGTCTTTGTCTGGCGCTGGCTCGTCCCTTCCAATTCATCCATGTGGGACTCTCGCCCATCGTGGCGCTGCTGGCGTGGTTCGCGCGCGGCTTGTTGCGCTTCACGGGAGGTTCCAGCGCCACTGGACGGCTATTCGGCAACCGCGAGGAATTGCGGCTGGTCATGCAGGAATCCAGCCAGGGTTTCACCTCCGAGGAACGTTCCATGATCAACCGGGTCCTGGATTTTCAAAACCTCACCGTCCGGCAAATCACCATTCCGCTGGAGAAAACCACCCTCGTCCAGGTCGCCACGCCGATGGCTGAAGTTCTCGACCGTTGCCGCGAAACGCATTTCACCCGCCTGCCCGTGCAGCAAAGCACCGATGGACGCTCCCGCATCGTGGGCATCGTCAGCCTTAAGACCCTGCTCTACCAAGCAGACTTTAATCCGGCTTGCGCCGCCGGTCATTACGTCAAACCCGCTCTTTACCTGAGCGAGGATCTTCGGCTCGAAGCCGCCCTGCAACGCATGCAGAAAAGCGGCCAGCGTCTGGCCATCGTGCTGGACCGCAACCAAGGCGAACTCGGCATCATCAGCCTCCAGGACATCCTGAAGGCGATCTTTGGGGAGGTTAACCTTTGATGAACTGGGACGCCTTCATCCTCCTTTTCCTGAAGCTGCTCGCCGTCTTCGTCCTGGTGGCCCTCAACGGCTTTTTCGTAGCCGCCGAGTTTGCCATGGTCAAAATCCGCGACACCCAGCTCGACGCCTTGATACGCAAAGGCCAGCGGCGCGCCAAAATGGCCCGCCTCATCACGCGGAATCTGAACGCCTTTCTCAGCGCCGCCCAACTCGGCATCACCCTTGCCAGCCTGGCCCTGGGCTGGATCGGCGAACCGGTTTTCTCCGCGTTGCTCGGTCCCCTGCTCTCCTGGCTGCAAATCCCCGACACCTGGCGGCATCCTATCTCCATCGTCGTCGGCTTCACCGCGATTACCTTCCTGCACATCTCCGCGGGCGAACAAGCGCCCAAGTCCATGGCGATTCAGAAACCGCTCGCCACCGCCCTGTGGATCGCCCATCCGCTGCATTGGTTTTATCGCCTGTCGTTCCCCTTCATTTGGATCCTCAACCATTCCTCCCTCTGGATGCTCCGCCAGGTTGGGATCGATCCGGTTAATGAAGGCGAAACAAGCCATTCCGAAGAGGAATTACGCCTGATCATTTCCACCTCCCAACCCCAGACCTCGGACACGCCGTTGAGTCGCGATCTGGTCCTCAACGCCCTCTCGCTGCGCCATCGCATCGCCCGTGAAGTGATGCGTCCCCGCCGCGAAATCGTCAGCCTCAGCACGCAGGCCAGCCTCGCCGAATGTCTTGAAATTGCCGAAAAAACCCGTTTTTCACGCTTTCCGCTCTGCGACCATGGCGATCTGAATAAAACCCTGGGAACGGTCCATATCAAAGATCTGTATGCCGCGCGTCTCAAAGCGAGTTCCGGCGCCGACTTGGTTGCGTATGCTCGCAAGTTGATTTACATCCCCGAGATCGCCCGCCTGGAGAAACTCCTGAAGTTATTCCTGGACCGCAAATTGCACCTCGCCATCGTCATTGACGAATACGGCGGCACGGTGGGCATGGTTACCTTGGAAAACATCCTCGAAGAACTTGTCGGCCAGATTCAGGACGAGTTCGACCAGGAGAAACCGTTGTTCCAGTCAACCGCCCCCAACACCTGGGAGTTGTCCGGCGCTCTGCCCTTGCACCAGCTCGCCGAGCTCATCGGCGAACCGTTGCATGAGGAGGGTGTCACCACCGTCAGTGGTCTGGTCACCTACCGGCTCGGCGGATTTCCCCAGCCTGGCAATGTCCTGTTGCTGGGCAACTGGGAGCTGCGGGTCGAAGAAATGGACGGCTTGCGCGTGGCCCGCCTGCGCCTCGCCCGAAACGACCCACCCACTGAGCGCATCCCCTAAGGATCCCACTTAAAAATCAATCACGATCTGGCGCTCGGGCTTGCCAACGACGACCGGCGTGGCGGTGTATTTGTCGGTCTGCGCCACGGTGGCGACCAGGCGCTTGACCCCATTCGTGTAAACGAATTCCGAGGCGGACGTCCAACTTGCATCGAACGATTTGGCCACCTTGCGAGCAACGTCCCGCAGCGTTCCATCGGCGCTTGCGGTTTTGATCAGATAGCTCCGGTTGTTGTAGTCGAGATAGCACTTGGCTTCTGCCACATAACACACCACGTGGGTGACGCCCGGCATGCGCACGGCAATCAATCGCGTATGATAGCCTTTCTCTGGCAGCACCATCGCCGCCACCACGGCGTAATCGTCGCAATCGCCGGATGCCGTGGACAAAAACACCTCGGGCTCCTGCACTTCCGCATGAAACTGATATTTGAATTCCGAGAAAAACCGGGCAAACCTTTGCGGCGTCAGGTTGGATTCGCGGCGCAACTCCTCCAAGGTCAGCCCGGCCGCCGCCCCCATTGAGATCCAAATTCCCAGGCACACCAGTCCCCCGATGATCCAGCGATCACCCTGCCCCCGGTGCTTAAGAAACAGGCCTGCCATGGGTTAACTTAGGTGCCAAACCGTGTCGTCGGGACCACTATGGAAGAAACCGTGCCAACTCGCCAGACCGATCAAGCAAGAATCAACTTGAGTCCGGCCACAGTGAGCACTCAGTGCGTCGGCCATGATTTTACGCGGCGCTTGAGTTCATATTGCGTAGCGGCGTCTCGGCAGAGCGCCGCCATCTGACCGGGTGGATGAGGTGCGGACGGCAGCAGAAATGGGCGACTTGAGGCAGCGGCGGGGCGAGCTCGATTTGGCCGTCGCTCAAAAAGGCTTCCAGGAAAACGTGAGGATTCGCCGATGGGCGCGCACGCAAAAAGGAAATCGGTATTCGGCTGGCAGAAAAATGGCAGGTAAAAAATACTGCAAACTGAAGCGTGAAACGTGAAGGGTGAAACC
>JADGRT010000004.1 GCA_017880715.1 Verrucomicrobiia bacterium
CCTCCGGAAGTCCGGCTGGAAGAATAAATCGCAGGAGCATTCATGGAGTGGTTGGCGTTGATTTAGAGGACGGAACCGGGTTTGACCAGGGCGACGATTTCCATCTTTAATCCCAGCTTTTCATCCTCGGCGGGACCCGCCTTGCGACTCGGGCCAATCTCGAGATTTTGCACTCTAAAAAATGGATAATAATTCTCAAAGTCCGCTAAAAATGTGCCAAAGTCATGATAAAAGGCTGTTACTTCAACGTTAAAGGTCACCGCCTGGTAGGGAAACTGGGGAAGCATCCCCACGTCGCCCAGCTTGGGATTGTTCTGCACTTCGCTCAAAACCACGTTGCGATGCCGGCTTATGAAATCATTCATGGTTTTATAAATCCAGGATATCATGCCGCCCGATGCCATCGTCACCTCAATCTTATCAAGTTTTAGCTGGGCCACGTCCCGTTCTTGCCGATACTGTTTCTCCTGCTGGATCAGCATGATGGCCTTGCGATTCTGATTGGTTTTATCGTCGATCTGTCGGGCCGCAACCTCAACCGTCTTGTTCTGGTCGGCAATCAGTAGCAAGTAGAGTGCCACCACCACCATAATCGTACCGAAGACGATCGCGAGGATACGGTCCCGTTTCTCTTTGGGCAGCTTTTGCATGTTAGTGCTTCACGGGGGGATAATAACACTCCAGCGTGAAAGTTCCGATATTATTGGTGGCGTCTTCGGGGTCCGGTCGCGGCGCGAATTCTCTGAGATACACCCCATTGGTTCGCAAGAGGGCCAGTTGAAAAAATTCATTGCGACCGATGTTGGCCTTGAATTGTTCGATGGGCTCAACGGACAGGGAGCCCTTGACCACACCCTGGAGCGTGAGCACTTGTTTCGCGATAATGTTGGTCATTCGCCCGGACTTCAACACCATCACCTCCGGCGTAAAGCTCGAGTCCAACCGCAACCGGGTTAAACGCACCGGTTCGATCGGGGTGTATTGCAGGGCGTTGAGGTTGGGCGCTATCAGAAATCGGCCGGTCGCAAGCTGTTGTAGCGCCTCCAATTTGGCATGAATCTCGGCGGTTTTGGCGATAATCGCCTTGACCTCATTGTGGTTGGTGACAATCGACTGCCACTTGGCTTCCAAGCCCTTGCTTTGCTCGCGCATCAGCCAGATCCTGCCCTGCAAATAGAGCGACCAAATGCCCATCAGCGCTACCACCACCCCGGCCACCCAGGCAGTCCGCTTGACCGGATCCCGTCGGCGCGCGTCCTCCTCGGCCAGTTGCTCGGCCAATAAATTGATGCGAATAGGCATAAATTAAATCACCGCGACGGCGGCACCCACCGCCACGGCCAGTTGCGCGGTTACCTGCTCGACCTCTCCCAGCTGTTGAGGCGGCAGAGCCAGCTCCAGAAAACTCGTCGCATTCCAGGTCTGGCAGGGAACCATTAATTCCGACTGCAGCGTCTGGATGATGAAATCCGAACGGGCTGAGCCTCCGGACAAAAACACGTGTCCCACGGTCTTATCGTGCTGGTGCTCGAAAAAATCGATGGAAGCGCGCAATTCGCGGCCCAAGGGGACGATCTGGGATTGGAGCACGGTTTCCACCTCGCGGGGCATGCCGACTTTGATGCCCTCGGCTTCGGCGTAACTAATACTCATGGCTTCGGCCAGCCCATTGGTGAGTTGGTCGCCCCCAATGCCCACCACGCGGTTGAGCATCAGCTCGCCCTGGCTGAGAATGCTGACCGCGGAACTCTTGAATCCCACATCCGCCAGCGCCACCACCTCTTTGGCGAAAGATTCAGGTTGGGCCATTTCGAAAGCGTTGCCGGGCGCCACCAGTCCGGGAACGATCGCCTCGATCGTCAGTCCCGCCTTCCGGGCGGCTTCTTGCAATGAATTCAGCAACGACTGTTTGGCGCCACCGACCCACACTTTGCATTTGGCGCCCGCTTTGGACGGTTCGGGCGGCGGCGCCCCGGGCGACGGCGGCATGATGCAGCAATCGAACACATAGTCCGTCAATTCCTGCTGAAGATAGTTCTTGGAATTGAATTTCACCATGGTGCGAAGATCCGACACCGCCAGCATCGGCAGTTCGGCCTGTCGGAGCAAAGCGTCGTTCACCCCAAGGGCAATCACCACCTGTCGAATATGCCCGCCCAGCGGCTGAATCAGCTTGGAAAAAAGCTCGGCCCATAGATCCGTTGACGGCTTGCTGTCGGACGCCGGCGCGTCCAAAATGGAATAGCCGGCAAATTGATAGGCATCCCCTCGCCGTTGAAGCTTGACGGCCTTGATCGTCCGCGTTCCCAAATCAATGACGACGATTTGCTCGCGCTTTTTCGGTTTCCAATTGAACCTGGGCAAAGCCATCGGTTATTGTTACCTGTTCTCCCGGATTACATCAAGCCTATAAATTGGCCTCCGAAAATCCGCGGCTCCCGCCCGACGGGGCTTGCGTTTGGGTCCGGAATCGCTCACCATCGCCGCCACTTTATGAAGCAGCATATCCTGATCGTGGACGATGAGCCGCCCATTCGTGAGTTGCTCGCGGAATTCTTCCAGAAGCGCGGCTATCAGGTTGTCACCGCGGCAACCGCCGAGGAAGCGACCCGGCTGGCCGACGAAACGCCCCAGCATCTGGTGATTCTCGACATCGCGTTGGCGGATGCCGACGGACTCGAACTGCTCCGATCGCTCAAGCAAAAGCATCCCGCTCTGCCGGTCATCATGCTGACCGGGATGGGTTTTGACGACGAACTGCTTCAGGAGGCGCTGCAAAATGGCGCCTCCGGTTATGTAAGCAAAGCCTTGTCGCTGGAACAACTGCTCATGGAAGTCCACCGCGCTCTGAAATTTGTCACGTAACCACGCTGGTTTCCATTTCATGCCGCCCGCTGCCCCCGCCCCGCCTCTGCCGGTCTCGGCCGAACTCCAAGGGCGCGAGGTGCGCCTGGAATCCTTGCGCGTGCTGGCGGGGCGGCTGGCTCATGATTTTAACAATTTCTTGATGCCCATCCAGGGCTATTTAACCTTGCTGCGGGAGGAAACCCCTCCCGAGTCCACGGCGCAGCAGTACCTGAACACCCTGGAACAAACCGTTCGCCGAGTTGAAGTCGAGTTGGATCAAATGCTCCTGGCCATGCGGCCGCAGCGCCGATTCCGACCCCAGTGGCTGGAGTTCCATGAATTGGTCCAGCGCATTCTGGAGGCGTGGATTCGGGCGCTCCCCTCCGCGCCGACGATCGCCGTCCGTCAGGAATTGGACGCCTGCCGTCTTTTTGCCGACTTGACCCAATGGGAAACCGCCCTGCAACAGCTCCTGTCTAACGTCCATTTCGCCCTGCGAGCGGGCGGACACCTGACCGTCCGTCTGAAAACCGAACCGCTGCCTCCCGCCCGCGCTGCCGAGCTGGGATTGAGCTGCGAGTCCGTCATTCATTTGACGCTCCAGGACGACGGTGTCGGCATGGCCCCGGCCACAGAAGCTCACGCCTTCGACCCCTTCTTTACCACCCGCTCCCGGGAACGCGCCCGCGGTCTGGGTTTGACGATTGTCCATGGAATTACCCGGCTGCACGGCGGTCAAGTCACTCTGCGAAGTCAGGAAGGCGCCGGCACCACCGTCGATATCTGGCTGCCCGGCGGCCAGCCAGCCCCCGAATCCGCAAATACACCCGGGCCTTTGCAAGGGCCCGCTGCCGGCCGGGAGCGTCCGGGTGCGAACTAAGTGGCGGCGGTCACCACTACTTCCTGGACTTGCGTTTCCAGGAATCCCTGCAACTGGCGCAGGCGCGTCGGATGACGCATCTTCCGCAACGCCTTGGCCTCAATCTGGCGGATGCGTTCGCGCGTGACCTTAAACTGCTTGCCCACTTCCTCCAGCGTGCGCGAATAGCCGTCGCCCAAGCCGAAACGAAGCTCCAAAACCTTGCGCTCCCGCTCGGTCAAACTGGTGAGCACGTCGGTCAGTTTGTCCTTGAGCAGACTGTAGCTGGTCATTTCCGACGGGTTTTCGGCCGTCTTGTCTTCGATAAAGTCGCCAAAATTGGTGTCTTCGCTGTCACCCACCGGCGATTGCAGGGATATCGGCTGCTGCGCCATTTTGAGCACCGCGCGCACCCGGTCCACCGGTATCTGCATTTCGTCGGCGATTTCCTCCGGCGTAGGCTCCCGCCCAAAATCCTGAATCAACTGCTTCTGCACCCGCATCAGCTTGTTGATGGTTTCGATCATGTGGACCGGGATGCGGATCGTGCGGGCTTGGTCGGCGATGGAGCGCGTGATGGCCTGGCGAATCCACCACGTCGCGTAGGTGCTGAATTTGTAGCCGCGGCGATACTCGAACTTCTCCACCGCCTTCATCAGCCCCATGTTGCCCTCCTGGATTAGGTCCAGGAACGACAGGCCGCGATTGGTGTATTTTTTCGCGATGGAAATAACCAGGCGCAGGTTGGCCTCCACCATCTCCGTCTTCGCCTGCAAGGCCTTGGCCGCCCAATGCTGCAATTGTTTGTAGGCCTTGAGATAGTTTTCGTAGGGCAGGCGCACGAACTCCTCCAGGGCGCGAATCTTGCGCTGTTCCGACTGGATGATGTTCTGCTGTTGCGCCGATTTCCGCTGGTTTTCCATCTCCTGGATCGCGCGGAGACTCAGCAAAATCTTGTCGTGAATGTTGTCGGCCACCAGCGCCATTTCCTCGATGACCTTCTGTTTGTAGAAAAACTTCGAAAAGGTCCGTTGCAGCTTTTCGTCGGCCTTCTTGAACGGGGCGAAAAGCTTGTCGCGCTTGGCCTTGTTGGCCGCGGTCTGCCACTCGGCATAATAATCGTCCACCTGCTGGTCGATCGTCCGCACGTCTTTAACCTGCTTCCGCAACGCCTTCAGATGGTTGTCCCGGCTCTCGATCTTCTTGTCGAGAATAACCCGGTCAAAACGCTCCTTGGGCGGTTCCGAAATCAGTTTCTCGGCCAGCGCAATATGTTCTTTCCCGGCGAATCCAAAACTATAAATGATCTTTTTGACCTCATTTTCGGCGTCCTCGATCCGCTTGGAAATCTCCACCTCCTGCTCGCGCGTCAGCAAGGGAACCTGCCCCATCTGTTTCAAGTACATGCGCACCGGATCGTCCAGGATGTCCAACCGGCCTTTGTCATCTTCCTCCTCCGGCTCCGGCTGTTTGACGCGGTCCACCTCGGCCTGGTCCACAATCTCCACCTCGAGGTTGCGCAGCTTGATGTATATCTCGTCCAGATCCTCCGGCGTCACGATCGCATCGGCCAGCGAATCGTTGATGTCGTTATACGTCAAATAGCCCTGCTCCTGGGCCAGCTTGACCAGTTCCTTGACCTTCTCGGTGATGTCCATCGCCGGCGCCACTTTGTCCGAACGGACGAGGGGGATTAAACCGCCGGCCAGGGCGGCCGCCTTCTCCTCAGCCGAGCCCCGGCCCGCCCGCTGGTGGGCACCCGCCCCGCCAGGCGCCGGGCGCGCCGCTCCCGGCGCCAGCGCCTTTTTATGGGCTCGTTCGTTCGGGCCGGAAGAACCTGCGTGTTGGGCGCCAACCGCCGCGTGCTTAACCTTCGCTTTTCCCATATCGTTTAGATAACCTGATGCAAAACCGCTTTCAAACAAAATAGCCCGGCAATATTGTGTGTGCAACCGACTTAGTCAAGCTCGTCGCGTCGGCGAACTTGAAAATTCCCTCGATTCTTCCTCGCCTCGGATGTCAGATTTGCTAGCCTCTCCGCATGCCGTCGCAGGTGTTGATCGTTCCGGACAAATTCAAGGGCACCTTGACCGCCACCGCCGCCGCCGCGGCCATCGATCATGGCTGGCGTCAGGCCCGACCGCGCGACATCCTGCGCTGCTTGCCCATGAGCGACGGCGGCGACGGCTTCGGCGAAATCCTCAGCCAGCGGCTCCAAGCCAACCCCCAATCCACCCCCACCGTCGATGCCGCCCACCGCCCGCTCGTCGCCCGCTGGTGGTGGGCGCCCAAAACCCGCACCGCCATCATCGAATCGGCCAAAGTCATCGGGCTGGCTTGGCTGCCTCCCCATCAATTCCATCCCTTCGATCTCGACACCTTTGGTCTGGGCGCCGTCCTCGAGGCGGCCGCCAGGAAAGGAGCCCGCCGTTGTCTCATCGGCATCGGCGGCAGCGCCACCAACGACGCCGGATTCGGCTTGGCCCGGGCTTTAGGATGGACATTTTGGGACCGGGATGGCGAGCCCATCGATCGCTGGACGCGCCTGAATGCGCTCGCTCGCTTGCAACCGCCCCGAAAACGACGACTGTTTACGACCACCATCGTTGCCGTGGACGTACAAAACCCTTTGCTTGGCCCGCAAGGCTGTTCGCGCATCTATGGTCCGCAAAAGGGATTGCGACCGGAAGACTTTCTCCATGCCGAACAATGCCTAAGGCGCCTGGCATTCGTTGCTGGGCGATCGGAATGGCCGCACCGGGCTGCCCAACCTGGTGCCGGCGCGGCTGGCGGACTTGGGTATGGTTTGAGCGTCTTCCTCGGCGCGCAACTCAAGTCCGGATTTGATATGTTCGCCCGGCACGCCCGTCTTTCGCAACAGTTGCGGTCCGCCGACTTGGTAATCACTGGCGAGGGCGCCTTGGATCAGTCCACTCTCATGGGCAAGGGTGTCGGGGAAGTCGCCCTTCAGTGCCGGCGCTGGCAGGTGCCCTGCATCGGAGTGGCCGGTTTGGCCCAGGATCGCGCGCAACTCCAAAAACGATTCAGCCAGATCCACGCCATCTCGCCCGACCTCACTTCCGCTGAAAACTCCCAGGCCGAACCGGCTCGCTGGCTGGCCACCCTGGCCCGCCGAATCGCCGCCGCTTTCCCCGACCGATAACCGTCGCGGGTAGGAGCGCCGGATGCCTTCATCCGCGCGAAGCCAACTACTGAACGCCGTGGCAACATCGGCCATGAAAACCGCGAACGCGCCCGGGCAGCCCCGCCTTTGCTTTGTCGCACGGCACTGCCTCACAGCGGAGAAGCTGGACTTCATCCTGAACCACGACCTCAAATACCCCCGCGCCCGCCACCCCAAATACGAGCAAGATCAATCCCCCCGCCACCGCTCAGGATAAATCAACGCGACAATACAATTAACGGCCGTATCGTATATTGTCGCGTTCGATCCCCGGCTTTCGACCTGCTTGTTCGCCCTTCTCATTACGGCCGTGAGCCGGTAGAGTTCTGGCTGTGACCGCCACCCTTTACGATCTGATCCCGCGCGACGAGAACGTCAGCAATGACGCGCTGCTCGGTCGCTTCCTCGAATACGTTGAGCGCAAACGGTTGCAGTTGTATCCCGCGCAGGAGTCCGCCATCCTCGAACTTTTCGAGGAGAAGAACGTCATCCTTAACACGCCCACCGGATCGGGCAAATCGCTCGTGGCCGCCGCGCTGCACTTCAAGGCCATCGCGCAGGGCAAACGCTCCATCTACACCTGCCCCATCAAGGCGCTGGTCAATGAGAAGTGGCTGGCTCTCTGCCGCGAGTTCGGCCCGGACAACGTCGGTCTAAGCACCGGCGACGCCTCGGTCAACCGCGACGCGCCCATCCTCTGTTGCACCGCGGAAATCCTGGCCAATATCGCCCTGCGCGAAGGCCCCCAGGCCAACGTCCAGGAGGTCATCATGGATGAGTTCCATTACTACGCCGATCGCGAGCGCGGCGTGGCCTGGCAGGTGCCATTGCTGACCTTGCCGCAAGCGCGATACCTGTTGATGTCCGCCACCCTGGGCGACACCGCCTTCTTCGAGGAGGAACTCACCCGCCTGACCGGCCAGCCCACCGTCACCATCGCGTCGAAGGACCGTCCCGTGCCGCTGGAACATGCTTACGCCGAGACGTCCCTGGCGCAAACCGTCGAGCAACTCGTCACCGAAAGCAAGGCGCCGGTCTATGTCGTCCACTTCACCCAATTGGAGGCCGCGCAAAGCGCGCAGGATTTCACCAGCATCAATGTCTGCACCCGTGACGAAAAGGCGGTGCTCGCCAGCGCCCTCGAAGGATTCAAGTTCAGCAGCCCTTACGGACCCGAAATCCGCAAATGGCTGAAACACGGCATCGGTCTTCATCATGCGGGATTGCTCCCCAAATACCGCGTGCTGACCGAGCAACTCGCTCAAAAGGGCCTGCTCAAAATCATTTGCGGCACGGACACGCTCGGCGTCGGGATCAACGTGCCCATCCGCACCGTGCTTTTCACACGGCTGTGCAAGTTCGATGGGCAGAAGACCGGCATCCTCAGCGCACGGGACTTCCACCAGATCGGCGGACGCGCCGGCCGCAAGGGGTTCGACGATCGCGGCTGGGTGGTCGCGCAGGCCCCGGAGCACGTCATCGAGAACCTCCAACTCGAACAAAAGCAGGCGCGCGGCGGCAAAAAATTCGTCAAGCGCAAACCGCCGGAGCGCAACTTCGTCAGTTGGGACAAAAACACCTTCGCCCGCCTCATCGCCGCGGCGCCCGAGCGATTGACCTCCCGTTTCCAAGTCTCGCACGCCATGCTGTTGAACGTGCTCAGCCGGAAAGGGGACGGCTGCGCGGCGCTGAAAGATTTGCTGGCGCGTTGCCATGAAACGCCCAAAGCCCGGAAGACTCACACCCGGCGCGCCTGGCAATTGTTCCGCTCGCTGCTCGACCGCAAGATCGTCGAGTTCATTCCCGAACCGGACCTGGGAGCGCACGCCTCCGGCGTGCCGTGCTCGGCGTCCCCGCCGAGTGCTCCACAAGACGCAACCAATCCACCCGGCATGCTCGAATTTAGCGCAAACGGGCCATCGGCGAAGACGCCGACGGCAGCACGCGAGCCGCGCGCGCTCCCTCAGCTTCGCGTCAACGTCGAGCTCCAGGATGACTTCTCGATGAATCAGACGCTCTCCCTGTATCTGCTGGAAACCATCCCGCTCGTGGATCCGCAGCAGCCCGATTACGCGTTGGTCCTGCTCACGCTCGTCGAGTCCATCCTGGAAGATCCGGACATCATCCTCCGCAAACAACTCGACAAGTTGAAGACGCAGAAGATGGCGGAGATGAAAATGGCCGGGATCGAATACAACGAGCGCATGGAGGAACTGGAGAAGCTCGAATACCCGAAACCGAACCGCGAGTTCGTTTATGCCACTTTCAATGCCTTTGCCGAACGACATCCGTGGGTGGGCCAGGAGAACATCCGCCCCAAATCCATCGCCCGGGAGATGTTCGAATCCTTCCGGTCGTTCTCGGATTATATCCGCGATTACGAACTGCAGCGCGCCGAGGGCGTCTTGTTGCGGCACCTGAACAGCGTTTTCAAGGTGCTCGCGCAAACCGTGCCGGACGCCGCCAAAAACGAATCGGTCCGCGAGATGGAACTTTACCTGGGCACCATGATCCGCCAGATCGATTCCAGCTTGCTCGACGAGTGGGAAAAGATGCGCGACCCGAATTACCAGCGTGCCGAAACCAAGGAAGCCCGTCCTCCCGGCGCCGAAGAGGCGGCGGCCGACATCACCCGCGACCGCCCGGCTTTCACGATGCTGGCACGCAACGCGATTTTTGCCTTCCTGCGCGCCTTGATCATCGGCGACTACGACGACGCGCTCGCCGCGCTGGAAACGCCGGCGGATCCGGAAGAACCACGATGGACGGCGCCGGCACTCGATGAGCGTCTGGCAGCGTACCACGTCGAACACCAGCACATCGGTCTGGATCCGGAGGCGCGCAACCTCCGTCACACCTATGTCCTGCCAGCGGACGACGGCAAAACCTGGCGCGTGCAACAAATGCTGGTCGATCCCGCGGGCCACAACGACTGGCTGCTGGAATTCCGGATCGATCTGCCTCGCTCCCGCGCCGCCAACCAACCGCTCCTGCAGCTCCTGCGCCTCGGACCGGTTTAGTAGAAAGCAGGGCCAAGGTCGTCCTCGTCCTCGTCCCTCGTCCTCGATTCAGGTTTTTTTCGAGGACGAGGGACGAAGGACGAAGGACGAGGACGACCGCACTTGCAGCCTATGCTGCGAGCGCGCAGCCATCGGCTATTCCCCGAACAGGTCCAGCTTCCGTCGTTCCTTCTTGGTCGGTCGTCCCAATCCTTTCGGCCTAAAAAAGCGGGGCTGGTAATTCGGCTCTTGGGCTTTCTGGTACTCCGCTGCCGGGGTGAGATCTTCGGCGAAGGCTTTGGCCGCCGCCGCGCTGACGCGTTGCTCGACCCGGCCCAGGACCTTCACGGTTTTGGTGAGATGGCCGGTTCGCGCGGCCAGGATTTCGTTGAGTTTGACATCGTGCGAGGCCTTGACCGGATGCCCGTTGATTCTGACGTGTCCTCCTCGGCAGGCCTCGGTCGCCTGGCTGCGGGTTTTATAGATCCGCACCGCCCAAAGCCATTTGTCAAGTCGAACTGAAGCTGGAGCATTCATGCAATACCAAGATCTTTATCGAATCATTTGGCCTCCGTCGCGGCCGGCCCTGGCGCCGGCGCGGTCGGGGTGGCGTTGGTCCCGGCGCCGCTTGGGGAGGCTTGCTTCGCGGCTAGATTGCGCGTCAACCGTCCCTTGATTTCGGCATAAAGCGAGTTCGTGATGGCATGGAGATGGGCCTGCGCCTCGGCGAGCTGGCCCCCACTCATTTCCCAACGGGCCAGATGCACATAAACTCCTTCGCGCTCGATCTCATCGCCGGCCACCTTCAAGGCATAACGCCAGGCTTCGAGAGCTTCCGACCGCCGGTCCGGTTTGATTCCGTAATAGGTCTGGGCCAAATCCGTAGCGAGCACGAAATTGTTGGTATCCAGCTTGAGGGCCTGACGATACAGACCCAGCGCCTTGTCGAACACCTGTTGCTCCGACAGGCGGTAAAAATCCATCGCGTCGGACCGGAACAAAAAAACCGTGGTGGCGAAGTTCTGGCAATAGACCGGCTCCTGGGGATTTAATTGGATGGCCTTCTCGTAATAGGCGAAGGCGTTGGTGACGGGCCCGCGGTGGCCGTAAAAATTGGCCAGGTTGTTCCAGGCGGCGGGATTATGGGGATCCAGCTCGCGGGCTTTTTCCCACTGATCACGCGCCTCGCTTTCCTTGCCGGTGTCGCTCAGAAAACTGCCGTAAGCCAGTCGCGCGCGGGTGTGTTTAGCATGGCGCATCAGGAAATCCTCGTACCGCTTGCGCAAGGCCTCGAACCGCTGCTCGATTTTCAGCGAGAGCGTGGCCTCGCTGAGGCCGGCGCCTTTGGCTTTGAAGGCCTGGTTATCCTTGATCCATTTGTCCGCGTCGGCTTGCGCGGCATCATCGTCCTCGAGCAGCTTGCGGTATTCCTGCTCGACGGGATCTTTCGAATCGGTAACCGTCACGGAGACTCCGGTCGTCGGTCGGACAAAATTACTGGCCGCCAGCGACTGGTTCGTGGCCAGCAGCGCGCCCAACAACCCGGCTAATAATCGATTCACGCCCGCACTTTAACACGGCCCGGGCAAGTCGCAATCCCGCAAAAATGGCCAGTTCAAAAAAATGATCCGATCGGATCATTTTTTTGGACGAGCCAATTGCCAGGTCGGAGGAGAGGTTGCGGCCCCATGTCTTGGCGTTAACCGGACACTGATCGGCAGCGGGGTGCGGAGTTCAGTCCATGGCACCGGGTGGAGGGGCGTAAAACGGGGAATTTCGAGCCGGCTCCCCTGCCAACCGGGAAAGCTGGACCAAAGCGCTCCTTTACTCGTGCCGCAGGGCTTCCACGGGATCCATGTTCGCGGCGCGCAATGCCGGATAGATGCCGAAGACAATCCCCACCAGGGCGGAGATCGAGAAGGCGATGATGGGCGACCAGAGGGTCACGATGGTGACCATTTCGGCGAACAAGGTCACAAAAAACGGAATGGCCACGCCCAGGATCACGCCCAGCAATCCGCCCGCGCCGGAGAGAATCACGGTTTCGACGAGGAACTGAATAATGATGTCGCGACGCTTGGCCCCCAGGGCGCGCCGGATGCCAATTTCGCGCGTGCGCTCGGTCACGCTGGCCAGCATGATGTTCATGATGCCGATGCCACCCACCAGCAGCGAGATGGCCGCGATGGAGCCCAGGACGATGTTGAAGATTTGTTTGGTGCGTTCGGCACGCTTGAGCAATTCGAGCGGCACGATCATTTCGTAGTCCCTTTTCTTATGGTTCCGTTCGAGGACTTCCTTGATCGCGAGCGACACGTTCACCACCTCGTCGCGATCGTTCACCTTGACCGTGACCTCGTGCAGGGCCACGGTTTCGGCCTCCATGCTGCCGCTGCGCCGTTTGACGAGGGTTTCGCCGAAACGCGTCTTCGAGGTCGATAGCGGGATATACATGCGGTTGATCGCTCCGCCCTGGCCGCCCGCTTGCGCCTCGGGCTGTTTGCCTTTGGCCCGGGGCTCCATGACGCCGACGACGCGGTAATAATCGCCCCCCACGCGCACGGTGCCGCCAATGGGCGACTCGAGCGGGAAGAGGTAGCGAACCATTTCCGCCCCGAGCACGCAGACGCTGATGGCGCCTTCCATTTCGAAGTCGGAGAAGAAGCGTCCCTCGGCCACGGGATGGTTGCGCATTTCGGGATACCACGGCACGGTGCCCATGATCTCGCAATCCACGCGCCGGCTGATGTTCCAGACATATTCGCGGATGATGCGTCCGGGCACGACGATGGTCACGCCGGGAATGGTAAGTTTGATGCGTTTAATATCGGCATAGGTGAGACCGTATTCCAGGGCGAAGCTCTGGGTGACATTACCGGCCGCCTTTTGTTCCTCCGGCGGTTTGACGCTATTCAGAATGATGTTCTGGCTGCCGAGGTTCTTGATCTGTTCCTGGGCTTCGAAGCTGGCGCCCTCGCCAATGGCCAGCATCGCAATCACGGAACAGACTCCGAACACGATGCCCAGCACCGTCAGCAGCGAACGGAGCCGGTGCAGCCACAGACTCTTGAGCCCCAGCCGGACGGCCCGCTGCAATCGTTCGAGGGACAAGCCCAGGCCCCGGCGCCGTAGCGGCAAGGCGGCGCCGGGACTGACCGGTTTCATCAGGGAGGCTAAGGACATAATCACTTCTTCACCGAAGGGGCCGGGCCAGCATCGGAAGCCGTCGTCTGCGAGGGCGCCCGCAGAAGAATGTCGCTTTCCAGCAGGCCATCGCGGAAACGGATCGCCCGCGACGCCCGGTGGGCAATTTCATCGTCGTGCGTCACCATGATCAGGGTTTTCCCCAGGTGGCTCAATTCATCGAACACCTGCAAAATTTCCTCGCCCGAGGAGGAATCCAGATTGCCCGTCGGCTCGTCGGCCAGGATGAGCAAAGGATTGTTGACCAGCGCCCGGGCAATGGCCACCCGTTGCTGCTGGCCGCCTGAAAGCTCGGTGGGCTTGTGATCCAGGCGCTTTTCCAAGCCGACGCGCTTGGCTAATTCGACGGCCATGGCGCGACTCTCGTGCTCGGGACGTCCCTGATAATACAGCGGCACCTCGATGTTTTCCACCACCGTCAACTGCTGGATCAGGTTGTACGACTGGAAAACAAAACCCAGCCTCGCCCCGCGCACCTCGGACAGGGTGTCGTCATCCATCGTGGAGACGTCTTCCTCCCCGAGGAAATAGCGGCCCGCGCTGGGGCGATCGAGACAACCGAGCAGGTTCAATAGCGTGGATTTACCGCAACCGGACGGGCCCATGATGCTGACGTATTCGCCCACCTTGATCTCCAGCGAAACGCCGCGCAAAGCCTCCACCGTGACCGAGCCCATTTGGTAGGTCTTGCGGACGTTTTCCAGTCTTACGATGCTTGGAATGGCCATGGAATTATTGACGGCGTGTCGGGGATTGAAGCTCGGGGATTGCCGCAGCTCAGTTGGACCGGGAACGTTCGGCACCGGCGCCGTCTCGAGAACCGCCGGCCTTAGGGGCGCTGCGAGGGGCGCCGGGTGGAGCGCTGGGCGCGGCGGTGGCCGGCGGCCGGGTGCCGGCGGCCGGAGCCGGAGCCGCGCCGTTTTCGGTATCGGTCTCGCTGCCCGAATCCCCCTGGTCTTTTTCAACGCCTTCCGGCGCCCGGAGCAACACTTTGTCCCCTTCTTTGAGGCCGCTTCGGATTTCGATGAATTCATCATTATACTCGCCCACCTCCACCGGCCGCATCTCGGAACTACCCACGCCGCTGGCGACAAAACAGACGGTCTTGCCCTTCACCGGCGCGACGGCCTGAATGGGCACGTACACGACATTGGTCAGTTCCTTGACGAGGATTTCCACTCTGGCGCTCATGCCCGGTTTCACCCAGTCATGGATGCCATGCACCGCAACGGTCGTCTGATACACTTTCATGTCGGGATTCATCCAGCGGTTTTGGGAGTCGGGGAGCACTCCGACTTTGAGGATTTCACCCGTCAGGGTTTCATCCGGAAAGGCATCGATCTGAATGCGGGCCGGCAGTCCCTTGATCACTTTTTTGATGTGCGACTCGTGGATTTTCACGCGCACCGCCATTTGGGTCATATCAGGAATCGTCAGCATCACCTGGCGTTCGCGCACCGAAGCGCCTTCGCGAATCTGATCCTCGTTGCCATAGTGGCGATCCCCGCCGCCGCCATAGACCACCAATCCCGGACGCTGGGCGCGGATCACGCATTTCTGATACTGATCCAGCATCTCCTGGCGCTGGACGGTTTCAATGCGGTAACGGCCCTCGCTGGATTTAAGCATGGCTCGGGCCTGGGCCAGTTTGGAGATGGCGGCCTTGCGGGCGCGCTCCAACTGCCGCAGCCCCTCCTCGTATTTGGAGAGCGCCTCCTCGGCCGCCTTGGAAAATTCGTAAGTCATGAAGAGGTCCTTGGCGGTTTTGGCGCTTTGCACCCGGAGCGCAGCCTTCTCGAAGTTGTTCTTGTCGTTGTCGTAATCGGTCTTGGTAACGAAATTCTTCTCTTTCAACCGCTGCGTGCCCTCGAATTTGGTTTGCGCCTGCCCCGCGTCCTGAATGGCCACGTAAAGGTCATCGTCCAGTTTCCGCAACGACTGCTTGGCCGAGCCGTCACCGAGTTTATTGGTGTCGGCATACGGCGTGAAATCGATCATCAGGCTCGTCTTTTGCATCACGGCCTGAATGCCCTGGATTAAGCTTTGATCGCCCCCGACCCCGTTGGGGCTGGTCAAACTGGCCGTGACGGCGGCATTGGTGGGAGCCCCGGAAGCCGGAGGCTGGACGCCGGCCTCATTCTGAACGCGCGGAGAGGCCTCCGGACGGTCGGCTCTCCTTGGCCCGGCCGCATCCGTGACCGCGCCGTTGCCGGGTTCTCTGCGACCGACCGGTCGGGCCTCGCGCAGGGCGGCGCCGGCGACTCCGTCCTCATTGGGCCGGGGGCCGCGGCCGATGGCGGAACTCGCCTGGGACTGAGCCACCGAATTGCTGGCCGCGCTGAAGGCCCGCTCGAGTTCCAGGAAGTCCAGGTCGTTGGTGAAAGGCGTTTCATGGAGTCCCGTTTTGTCCAGAACCTCCTTGGCGACCGTCTCCCCGAGATACTTTTCAAAATCCAGCCGGGCAAAGCGGGCGGCCTGTACCGCGGCTTTGACGTCGCTTTCGTTCTGATTCAACTGGATGTCATAGGCCTGCTTGGCTTGGACATAAGCCGATAACGTGGATTGATACTGGATTTCCTGGGTGATGATGCGATCTTTCAGGTCGGACGAATCCAGCTCTACCAGCACCTTGCCCTCTTTCACGTCCTCCTCGGTGACCAGGTAACCCTCCTCGACGATGGAGAGGATTTTCGTGCCTTGATAACCTTTGACTTCCGAGCGGATTTCCTGGGATTCGATGGCCTCGACACTGCCTCCCTCGAGCACATTGATGGGCAGATTGCCGTGCCGGGCCACATAATAAGTGCCATTGCTCCGGGCCGACCGGTGGCCAAAGAAATAATAGAGCGCCAAGGCAAGGACCCCAACAACCAGTCCGGCCTTCACGAGTGGCTTTTTCAGCAGTGATTTGAACATATATCAAGGAGTTGAAATATTGTTGACCTCTTCCCAAAGGCCGTTGTCTTTAATCGTTAGAATTCCCAGATCCCGCCAAAACTTCAAACGGTTGATGGTGTGGTTGACCAGGGCGCTGGTCTGAGCGTTCAGCGATGCGGTCAGCGCGTTCTGGGCATCGACCTGGTCGATGGTCGTGGCCCGGCCATATTCCGCCAGCAGGTTCTGTTCATCAACGCGCTCCTGGTTGACGCGGACGCCGATAACGCTGCTGTCATAGTTGCGTTTGGCGGTTTCGAGACTGCGCCAGTTATCATTCACCTCCAGCTTGATCTGGTCCACCGCCAATTCCAGCTTGCGCCGAGCGCGCTCGTAGTTGACCAGGGAAGCGCGGTAGGCGTTGCGTTCGCTCTTGCGATCCAGCGGCAGATTGACATCGAATCCGGCGCTCCAATTGGCGTTTTGCAGATCCAACTCGGGTAATCCGCGCCCCCGAGGCGCGGAAGCAGAGGCATCCAACACCAGGGTTAAATCCGGTAAAAGCTGGTTTTTGGCAATGTCGATTTTCCGGGCGGCATCCTCGAATTGGTCGCGAACATTGTAAAGATCCAAACGGCTCACCAAAGCCACGCGCACGGCATTGGTCGTGTTAAAATCCGGATGATCAATCCGGAGCTTCTTCAACTCGCCGTCATCCAGAACGATCGGGGCGTCGAGGGGAATCCCCAGGGTGATTTTAAAGTTGTCCAGATTGCGTTGATAGCTGACCAAGGCGTCGGTGAGAGAGATGTCGGTCGAAATCTCCTCTTGTTCCAGGCGTCCGACATCGGCGCGCTTGGCCAGGCCTTCGCCGTACAGGGCGCGGGTGCGTTCGGCGGTCTGGCGGAAACTTTTCGCCCGATTCCACTCATTGCGCGCCTGCTCCTTGCTGCGAATCACGTTGTAAAACTGGCTGACCACATCGACCGTGAAGGATTTTCGAAACTGCACGAACGTGCGCATGTCATAGAGCAGATTACGCTCGGCCTGGGTCAGATTCTCCATGGTGACCCGGTAGCCGGCCCCGCGCAGCAAGGGTTGCGAAAGCGTGCTGGCAATACTGGAGTCCGCCATCAAGCGTGGATCCCCCCCCTTGATGAACCGGAAGAAATCGGCATTGAGCGCGGTGGCCAGTTTCATGCCGGAGTTCAGGAGCATCTTGACCCCGGCATTGGGATTCGCCTGCAGCTGATGGGTGTCCGTGAGGGTATCGACGTTTTTCGTCAATTCGCCGCTGTAGCGCGGATTGGCGCCCGCGGAAAAAATGGGCGTGTATTGGTAACGCGCCAGCGTCAGCGACAGGGCGCTGAGATAGAGGTTCTCCTTGCTGTTCTGATAATCCCGGCTGTTCTTGACGGCGATTTCCAGGGCCTTGGCCAGCGAGAGAATATGGGTGCCGACCTCCATTGATCCAATCTCGCCCAAAGCCGGATCGACCTCGGTTATTTTCGGCAGATCCTCCCACAGGACCAAGGCATTGGTTTCGATGGTGAAATTCGAGTCCATGTTTGGCACCCGTGACGCCTTGTCCTGAATCGCCCGGTAGGCTTCTTTGTCGGCGGATTTACGGTAGTGCTGCGACGAACAACCGGCCCCCAAGACAACCATGACCACCACCAGCCATCCCGGGAGGCCTGGGACATCCGCAAAAAAATTAGACAAGTGCCTATTCATTCCAAGACATTAAACGCTAAAAACCATCTTCGGCTACCGCGGCAACCCCGATGACAACCGGTCCCAATAGGGCCACTTTGGCGCAGATATATCCGTTTCTGCACGTAACAATCTCGTAATTAGACTCCAGGATACAAATTTATTCACGAATTTTTTTCAGCAGCCGCGGCGGTTTCGCTTGCCACCCGCGCAAGGGCGATACATAACCGGGACGAACCGATGGTGTTTACCATGAGAACCATGAAATATTTGGCCGCCCTGGCAATGCTTCTGAGCCTTGCTCCTTGCCACCGAAGCGATGCGAGCGACTGGGTGGTTTACCAGGGCAAGGAGGGTCCCGGCCAAGGCAAACACATCGTATTCGTGACCGGTGACGAGGAATACCGCTCCGAGGAATGCGTGCCCATGCTGGCCAAGATCCTCGCCGAGCGGCATGGCTTCAAATGCACGGTGCTCTTCGCCCTGAATCCCACCAATGGAACCATCGATCCCCTCAACCAGACGAACATTGTCGGCCTGAAAAACCTCGAAACCGCCGATCTGATGGTCGTCTTCGCCCGGTTCCGCGAACTGCCGGACGACCCGATGAAGTACTTCGTAGACTTCGTCAACTCCGGCAAGCCAATTCTGGGCCTGCGCACCGCGACTCATGCCTTCGCCTACGAGCGCAACAAACAAAGCCCCTACGCAAAATACGACTGGCGCAACCCAAGCTGGCCCGGCGGTTTTGGCCAGCAAATCCTGGGCGAAACCTGGGTCAATCATCATGGCGTTCACCTCAAAGAAAGCACGCGTGGTGTCATCAACGATGCGCTCAAAAAGCATCCCATCCTGAAAGGGGTCGCCGACCTCTGGGGGCCCTCCGACGTCTATACCGTCACGCATCTGCCCCAGGATGCCCAGGTGTTGGTCTATGGGCAGGTGCTCGAAGGCATGAAGCCCACGGACCCACCGCTGGCGGGCCCGAAGAATAATCCCATGATGCCCCTGATCTGGACGCGGAATTATACGGGCGAGGCAGGGAAGACCTCGCGCATCCTGTGCAGCACCATGGGATCGGGTGTGGACCTCGAAAACGAAGGGCTTCGCCGTTTACTGGTGAACGCCTGTTACTGGGGCTTGGGGCTGGAAGCTAAGATCCCCGCCCAAAGCAACGTGGATTACGTAGGCGACTATAAACCCAGCTTCTTTGGCTTCGGTAAATTCCGGAAAGGCGTCAAACCCGCCGATCTGGAGTGATGGCCAGGCCCGTGACTTAGGCGGCATTCGGCGTGAAAACAGCAGGTCCGTAACGGACCGCGCCGGTTTGATTTTGCCGTCATTTCCATTCCCGGTTTCCCGCTGAACCCTTGTCAGCGTTCCACCACGCGCGTAAGCTGATTTTATGATTTGGATTCCCCTGCTGCGCATCCGTTTCCGGCGACCGGTGTTGTGGGCGCTGTCGATGGCTGCCGCCATGGGCATTGGCCAATCGCCTGGTCTTGTGCCAGCGGGCCGTGCTCAGCAACCGGATTCCACTCAGGCACTGGCTCCTCCGCAGTTTACCATGCTTGGCGGGGTTTATACCAACGCCTCCATGATCGTGGAACTGGCCAGCGAGGAGGCCGATGCCGTTATTCGTTATACCCTGAACGGATCGAACCCCACGACCAATTCCATGGTGTACACTCAACCCTTGTCGATCGCTTATTCCGTCTTGATCCGGGCCAAAGCCTTTTCTGCCCTGCGTCCGCCCAGTGCAACCGTGACGCAAAGCTATACCCTTTTGGGAAACGATTTGCTCACTTTCAACTCCAATTTGCCCTTGGTGATTATCAATACTTACGGTCATGGCATTTCGGAAAACACGTGGGTAATGGCCACCACGCGGTTTATCGACACCGTGGGCGGCTATAGCACTCTAATGGGAAACGCCGATTACGATGGTTGTGCCGGCGTTGGCCTCCGAGGCTCCAGTTCGCTGCAGTTTCCCAAAACCCCCTACAAAATGGAACTGTGGGACGAGAGTGGTAACGCAAAAAAAACTTCGCTCTTGGGGCTGCCTGCCGAATCTGATTGGGTGCTTTATGCGCCCTATAGCGACAAAACCCTGATCCGGAACGTGCTCAGCTACGAACTATTTGGCAAGATGGAACATTATTCGGTGCGAACGCGATTGATCGAGTTATTTGTCGATGTTTATGGCGGGCGATTAACCATGAGCGATTACAAAGGAGTCTATGTTTTGGTTGAAAAAATTAAACGCGGCGATCACCGGGTCGATATCGAAAAACTGCTGCCCACCGACAATGTCGAACCCAACGTGACGGGCGGTTATTTACTCAAAAAAGATCGTCTTGATCCCGGCGATCTAGGATTCAGCACCAGCCACGCAGGCGTTTTGGCATACGTCGATCCCAAGGAAAAGGAAATGACCGCCAGTCAAAAGTCATGGCTAAAAGGGTGGTTTAGCCAGTTTGAAGCCGCTTTGTATGGCGCCAATTATCGCGACCGCACCAATGGCTACGCTAAATATATCGACGTCAATTCCTTCATCGATCTGCAATGGATGGTGGAATCGACCAAAAACATCGACGGCTATCGGCTGAGCCATTTCATGTACAAAGACCGCCTGGGCAAACTCAGCCTGGGGCCGATCTGGGATTGGGATTTAAGCCTGGGCAACGCGAACTATTTGGACGGCTGGAAAACCAACGGCTGGTATTGGTCCTTAGCGGTGGATACCGATTATCCCTGGTTTCGCCGGCTTTTTCAGGATCCCGATTTTAACCAGCAATCCATCGACCGTTGGGGAGAACTCCGCCAGGACGTGTTGAACACCACCCAGGTGCTGTCGAGGATCGATGAATTGACCGGTCAACTGCAAAGCCCGCAAACGAGGAATTACCAGCGTTGGCCTGTTTTGGGACAAAGCATCTGGCCCAACTGGTATGTGGGAAGAACTTATCCTGATGAAGTCAACTGGCTGAAACAATGGATCACGGGCCGGCTGGCCTGGATTGACAGCAATTATTTGCCCGCCCCCGTGCTCGATCGTGATGGAGGACCGATTGCGCCGGGATTCAGCTTGAGCATGCGGGCCTCAACCGGGACGATTTATTACACCCGGGACGGCCGCGATCCCCGCCTCCCCGGTGGCGTCCTCGATCCCAAGGCCCAGGTTTATGTTTCGCCCCTATGGTTGACGACGAATTCACGCATCTTCGCGCGGATTCGTCAGACCAACGCCTGGAGCCCGCCCGCGATTGCCACCTTTACCGTGGACATCCCACCCCTCATCGTAACTGAAATCATGTACCATCCGGCTCCCCCTCCCGCCGGAAGCACGAACAGCGCGGACGACTTCGAGTTTGTCGAATTGAAGAATATCGGCGCAGCCACGTTGGACTTAAACGGAGTTCATTTCGGCGCGGGCATTGGATTCGACTTTAGCGGCAGCGCCATAACCCGTCTGGCCGCGGGAGAAAACGTGCTCCTCGTCAAAAACGTGCCGGCCTTTGAAGAACGTTATGGAACGGGCCTTAAAGTGGCTGGACAATTCACCGGCAAACTCGACAACCGCGGTGACAGAGTGGCTGTGTTCGGCCAACTTGAAGAGCCTATTCTCGATTTTTCGTATAGCGATGCCTGGCATCCATCGACGGACGGCCAAGGATACTCGCTGGTGGTCGTGGACGAATATGCCCCCAGGACGAATTGGGCCAATCAAACCCATTGGCGTCCCAGCAGCGACCTGGGCGGCTCGCCCGGTTCGGATGAGCCGCCGGAATCTTATGACACCTGGAAAACCAGGTTTTTTAGCCCGCTGCAATTGGCCGATCCAAACATCAGCGGCGATCTGGCGGACGCCGACCATGATGGTTGCCTCAACCGGGCGGAGTACCTAAGCGGTACCAATCCCTGGGACCCGAGCAGTAGTCTGCGGCTTGAACTTGTGGAATGGACCGAGGCGGGTGGTTTGCGGCTGCGTTTTCATGCTGTCGCCGGCCGGGCTTATGCCGTTCAGTTTTGCGATCGTTTGACCGGCGGCAATTGGAAGCAATTGACCGGGGTGACACCTCGGCCAACCAATCAATACCTGGAAATCTCGGACCCGCAGGCTGGCAGCGAACTCCGCGGGTATTACCGCCTGGTGATCCCTTCGCGGTAAAACCAAAAGCGGAAGACATGCGTCCTCCGCCCTTGGTTTTCCGAGGAATAATCCAGATTACGGTCTTACCTGGAAGAAGCGCATCGTATTGGTGGGCGCGACTTCATAACTCAAGCCCGTCGTTGAAATATCCGACCACGAGCCCGGCAGGGAAGCAGCCTCCTGCAAAACACCGGCTCCGTCCCAGACGATCTGCAATTTGCCATCGGTCTTGCGACTGACCGTGATCTTCACGGAATTCGGCGCGATATTGACCGCTAGCCGCAAATCGTCGATCCAGTGATCATCGTTGGATCCGCCGGTAGCTGCACCGAAACCGAATCGGCCGGCGTCAAAAGGCTTATAGCCGGGCAGCGCCAGGTTGAAGAAGATGGCATTGGTGCCATAAATCAAGTCCAACGTGCCATCGCGGTTCACCCGCAGGTCCACTTCGGCAAAAACGTCGCCCGCCCGCAATACGCCGATCGGCAGCTTGCGGGAAGCGATGGTGTCTCCTCCGTAAAGGACATCGATGGCTGGAGCCTCTCCGCCGCCGTTGTCATAGGTGTCGAAACTCAAGATCAGGCCGGTGCCAGCGCCTTCTTCGCGAAACGTAACGTCCTGGATGTCCGATCCCAGAACGAAACAAAAGCCATCGGCCGCGGTGGGAGTGCCTCCGCCCACCCGTACCTTCCAGGAAGCCACCAAGTCCTGAATGGCTGTCACGCCAGCGGGAGTTTCACTCAGGAAGTCACCCGTCTGGTCGTTCACAGCCACGGTGAGTTTTAATACACCGGAGTCATTAACTCCGCCCGTTGCATCCACAAAGGCATTGCCCAGCACCACGCTTCCCGGCGGGACAGCGCCATCGTTGAAATCGAAGGATATCACCGAGTCAGCCGGCGCGCTGAATGGAGTCATCACGCTGAGTTTGGCCGGATCGCTCGTGGTCGCGCCCCCGGAGCCGGTTGCTTTCACGCTGTAAAGACTGCCGTTGTCCGACAAGGAAAGAGAACCCGTGGTGAAGTTGGCTTGCGTGGCGCTTAGAATCGCACTGCCATTCCGATACCACTGATACGTGACGCCGACCGGATCGTTGACCAGCACCGAGAACGTGGCAGCCTGGCCCGCGAGCATCAAAGCATCGGTGGGTTGGCCGGTGATTCGGGTTGGGCCAGTGGTCTTGGTCACCGCCAGGCGAATGTCATCGATCCAGAAATTGGCATACAAGCCGCCGGTTCTAGCGGCGAATCCGAACCGGCCATTGGCGATGGGCGTGAAGCCGGGAATAGGCTGGCCATTGAACACGACTTCATTGCCGTACGCCAAGTCGAACAACCCATCGGATCGAACGCGCACCAGAACTTCCACATACGCACTCCCGGTTACCAGGAGCGCGAGGGGCACCTTCTTGGAAACCACCACCTGCCCCTTGTATTTCAAATCGACCGACGGCGCCTCACCGCCGCCGTTGTCATAGACATCGAAAGCCACCGTGATGCCGGTGCCGGCGCCATCTTCGGAATCGCCGAAAGTTGCGTTGGGCAAGTTGTCGGCAAAATTAAAGCTAAAGCCATCGGCAGGCGTGGAGGTGCCTTCACCCAATCTCACCGCAAAGGCCGCGGTAAACCCATTTATCTCCGCGCCACCCAGCAAGGGTTCCACCAGAAACACGCCGCTCTGACTTTCTTGCGCCAAAGTGAGTTTCAACACTCCGGAATCGCTCACCCCTCCCGTTGCGTCCACGAATGCGGTTCCAATCACGCGCGTGCTGGATGGCACGCTGCCATTGTTAAAGTCGAAAGTCACCTGTGGATTGGCGGGCGGAGCCAGGTTGACTACCGTGAGAATGGCCTCATCGCTGGTGACCTGGTTATTCGGGTCGGTCACTTCAACCTTGATTTTGGTCTGATCGTCGCTCAAGCCGGCGTTCGGCAACGTGTACGCACTCAGATTGGCCCCGGCAACCAACTGTCCATTCCGAAACCATCGATAGGAAACATTGGATGAATCGTTGACTCCCACGCTGAAAACCGCGTCCTTGCCCAATAAAATCATCTGGGATTTTGGCTGCGCTGTAATGCGAGTGTTTCCTGCGTTGGTGTAGGTGAACAGTTTGATATCGTCCACCCAATAATTGGCATTCAGTCCCCCAGTAAGGGCGTTAAAACCGAAGCGTCCGCCGCTGGTGGAACTGAACCCATCCGCCTTGACTCCATCGAATAGCACCACTCCGTTCCAGGCCAGGCTAAAAAGACCGTCCGGGCCAAGGAGCATTTCCACATCGACAAATACATCGCCGGTAATCAGGAAGTCAACCGGGACCTTTTTCGAGGCGACAACCGTGCGGTTAATGCGAAGTTCAACCCCCGGCGCTTCACCGCCGGCGTTGTCGTAAGTATCGAATGTAACGGAAACACCCGTGCCGGCGGGGTTCTCCATATCCCCCGTGGCCGCGTTAGGCAGATCGGACGCAAAGTTGAAGCTGAAACCATCCGCGGGCACTGCCGAGCCGCCCCCGATGCGTATTTGAAAACTGGTCGCAAACCCATAGACGGGCGCCCCATTATGCGGATCTTCCACGATAAAAGCCCCTGACTGGCCGTTCTCCGCGAGCGTCAGCTTCAGAACCCCGGAATCCCCGATCCCGCCGATGCTGTCCACCACCGCGTTGCCGAACACAGCCGTGTTGGCCGGAACCGCCCCATCGTTGAAATTATAGGAAAGCACGGGATTTGCCGGCATGGCAATGGTGGTGGCATGCAACCCGGCCTCCTGGCTGGTCAGCGAGGCGCCATTGGCTGTGATTTTGATGGAAAATTTCGCGCCGTCGTCGGACGCGACGACGGGTTCCAGAGAATAACTGGCATCGATAGCCCCGGCGATCGGCTGGCCATTGCGCAGCCACTGCAGGGACCCGCCCTCGCTATTGTTTAACGCCACGGAAAACTCGGCTTTGCGTCCCACCAAAACGGTAATATCGGCGGGTTGCCGGGTAATGCCGATGACCGGTTGCGGCAGCGTTTCGATGCTGAGATCGTCGATAAAATGGTTTGCGTACAAGCCGCCCGTATTGGCGCCGAGACCGAAGCGGCCCCCGGCGATCCCGGCATAATTGGGGAAAAAGAGGGTGGTAAAAATCACCTGATTGTTT